>ONIQ01000048.1 GCA_900317925.1 uncultured Bacteroidales bacterium
ATCAGAACTGAGGAGCTTTGCGTTGGAACCCGTAAGGACGATGTGCATCTTCTGACGGAGCAGCCGATTTACAAATAGATGCCAACCTTTTACGTTCTGAGCCTCGTCCAGGAACAGGTAATCGAAATCGCCATAGACCATATATGCTGCCTCAAGAACTGTATTCAGGTCCTTCCTCTCCAGGCCTTCCAGATTTTCATCATCGAAATCCACGTACCCGAACTTCTTGCCGGACTGGACCAGCGCCTTGAGGCAGAGCATGGACTTTCCGCTTCGACGAACGCCGATGACCACCTGGGCCAGCGGGCTGTCCAACTCAAACTGGCGCTCCTCCCTGCGTGGGCAGAGGGTGTTTACATCTATCTTTTCAAGTTCTTTTTTCTGGTCCGTGAGTATCCGGACGATTTCGTACAAGTCCATGGCAAAAGCGTCTTAACTGCGGCAAAGATAGCAATTCTTTTTGAGAAAAGTGCGGTATTCCGTCGTTTTTCGGATTACAAAGTGCGATAAATCAGATTTCATTGTGTTACAAAGTGCGGAAAACCGTATATCGCAAAAATTATTTTGTTTATTGTAAAAAATATATTTACATTTGTGGTGCAATAGTGATTGTGTTATGATTGTAGTCTCATTCTTCTCGGCCAAGGGCGGCACGGGCAAAACGACATTCAACATGTCGATGGCCTCCTTCCTCAAGTACCATTTAGGAAAGGCAGTCATCGTGCTGGATGCCGACACTCCGGAATACAACCTGTACAACAGCCGCGTGCGGGAACTGGACTACAAACGCAAAAACGGAGGCATTGATGAATCGGCGCTGTACCCTGTATGGAAAGTGCTGGACGTTACTCCGGAAGGAATAGAATCCCTGGCAGGAAAACTGGATGCATTGCGTGGCAGCGTGGATTATGTCCTAATAGACTTCCCGGGTTCCTGCGTGAAAGATGATGCTATCTGGACTTTCGCCCGGAGGGGCGTGCTGGATCTGGTGGTCATTCCCGTAGACATGGACCCCATGGTGTTGGCGTCGGCCCTACAGCTGGCCGAAATATTCACGCACACCGGCCAGAAGGTGCTCTTATTCTTCAACAAGGTGCACGGCAAGATTCCCTCCGAGAAATACGATGCCGTGGCGGAACTCTTCCGTTCACGCGGATTCCGGATGTCGGAGTGCCGCATCAAAAACGCCCTGGCAATGAGCCGCGACGCGGAGAGCGGGAGCAACTACCTTCGCAGCACAATCTGTTTCCCGGAAAAGACCGTGCGGGATCTGAACCCGCAACTGATAGACCTGTTCAAAGAGGTGATTGGATATGAGAAGAGAGAAAAGACACAGGCAGAAGGTACCGTTCCGGTCTGACACTTCGGAGCCTGACATATCGGATATCATTCCCGTCGTCGAGTACACGCCCATCGTAGTGCCTGAGCGATTGCGGGTAGAAACCCCTTTCGAGGCCGATGACGAAGCGGCGGCGACGGAGGAACTCATCAACGAGCAGCGGCTCAATGATGACGCGAAAGCATTCAACCAAATACTAAACGCATAAGTGATGAAGAATTGTGGAGAGAGATATGCGGCGTGTGGCGTCCTGGGCCTTGCCGTGAGCATCTCGGCATCGGCACAGGATGCCATTTCGTTTTTGAACGAGGCGAACTCGCAGATCCGTTCGGCGGGTTCCATTATCTACCAGGTAGTTATAGCAGTGCTCGCCATCGTGGCCATCGTGTCGCTGATTACGGTGGGCATTAAGATGTACTCTGGTGACCAGGAGAGCGCCCAGAAGGCCCTCGGATGGTGCGGAGGCATGGTTTTCTGCATCATCGCGGCCCTCGTGCTGAAAAACTTCATCGGGCTATGAGGTGCAGGGTGTATCGCAATCTGGACCGGCCTTTCACCTTCCTGGGTGTCAAGGGCCGATACATTCCGGTGGCCCTGGTGGGGCTGCTTGGAATCGTGGTCACGGCGGTCGTGGTGGGCGCCGCGCTGGGGACCTTCGCCGGTCTGGCATCGGCCGTGGTGCTCATTGTGGGCGGCTATCTGGCCCTGCTGGAGATTCAGCAGCGCTATGGTGAGAAGGGCCTTTCCCGCTTCATCGCCGGGAAACGCCTTCCGAAGTTCATTCTAATCCGGTCGAAGGTATGGAGCAGATAGACATCAGAGCCAATTTCCCCGTGATGAACGGCGGGGACGGCGTCATCCTCTCGAAGAGGGGTGACATCTGCGTGGGCTGGGAAGTGCAGTTGCCTCCGGCATTCCGCTGCAATGAGGAGAAATACGACTCCCTGATTGCCTCGATGGCGGGCGCCATTGCGCTCCTGCCGGACTACACCATTGTCCACAAGCAGGACATTTTCATGCGGAAGCATTACGCTGCCGCACCTGCGAAGGGCTTTCTGGAGAAGGCCTATGAGGAGCACTTCGATGGCCGGGAATACATGGACCATAGGTGCCTGCTATGGCTTTCTTTCTCATCGAAAAAGAACGTCCGGGGCGGTTCCAGCGGCCTTTTGGGCCTATCCGGTGCGGGTCTTCCCAAGCCTGCCGAGATTGCCCGGCTGCTCTCTTCGGCCGACCAGTTCGGGACGATGCTCGCGGGCAATAGCCTGCTTTCGCTGCGGCGCCTGACCGAAGAGGACATTTTCGGTGGCGAGCGTCCCGGCACCCTGCAGGACTACCTGAACTTCACCGATGGTGGAGCCGACGTTTTGAGTGACATGCAGGTGGCACCGGACAGCATCCGCGTGGGCGATAAGACCATTTCCTGCCATCTGTTCGCCGATCTGGACCAGCTGCCCGGAGAGGTGGCTTCCTGCCGCCGGGACCGGGACCTCAGCACGGAAAACTCCGTCGTTTCCCTGTCATACTTGCACGAAATCGGCCAGTCGCTGGACTGCGAGCACGTGGTGAACTGGTACTGCGTAAAGGAGCCGCTGAAAGACATTCACGGCAGTCTGGATTCCAAGCGCCGGCAGATGCAGTCAATGTCTGCTCGCAATGCCGAGAACCGCAAGTACGCCGAGGAAATCAACGACTACCTGGAAACGGCCGCCGTTCGGCAGATGAGTACCGTAAGATGCCATCTGAACGTGCTTTCTGCCGGGGATTCCGACAGGGTGACTTCGGCCATCTCCAAGCTGGGCATTACGCCGGTACGGGACATCGCCAATGCGCCTGCTCAATTCTGGACGTCCATCCCGGGTAACGAATCCGGGTTGGCGTTCAGTGAATACATGACAATGGAGTTGAACAGCGCCCTGTGTCTGAATATCTATGACGGATTCGACACGGGCATTGCCGACGGCGTTCTCAAAATGAGCGACCGCATCCGGCTAGTCCCGCAGCGATTCGACATTCAGGAAAAGGCCCTGGATGCAGGGTTGATTGAGAACTACAACGTATTCCTGCTGGGGCCGTCCGGCTCCGGCAAGTCCTTCTTTATGAACAAGTACCTGCGCAGCTGCTACGTAGCCGGGCAGCACTGTTTCCTGATTGACGTGGGCGATTCTTATCGCGCCCTCTGCCATATCATCAAGGAGGAATCCGGCGGAAAGGATGGCACGTATTACACTTTCGAGAAGGGCAAGCCGATTTCCTTCAACCCGTTCCGGAACGTGAAGCGATTCAGCCAGGCTGACAGCGAGGCCATGAACTTCCTGTTCACCCTGATGGTGACGCTATGGAAGAACGGCAAGGTGGAAATCAGCAGCTCTGCCGAGAAGTATGTCAGGGAGAGCATCAGCCAGTTCCTGCGCCAGTGGCCGGAGGGCGACGACCCCGTTTTCAACGACTATTTTGAGTACGTGCGCGACGTTTTCGGGGACCTTCTCAAAGCCGAGGAGGCCGGGAAGGAATACTTCGACCTGAAGGATTACCTCATCTCCCTGGAGCAGTTCTACAAGGGCGGTCCTTACGACTACCTACTGAACTCCCGCGAGAGCGTGAACATTCTGGAGGATCGCTTCGTGGTCTTCGAAATCGACCATATCAAGGGCGATCCGGTCATCTATCCCATCACCACGCTGGTAATTATGGATGCCTTCATGGAAAAGATGTCCAGCAACAATGACTTCAAGGTGATGTGTATCGAAGAGGCTTGGAAGGCCATTATGGGTACCCAGATGGCCACCTATATGCTGGAGCTCTGGAAGACGGCCCGAAAGCACCGCACGGCGGCAATGGTCGTGACGCAGGAGCTCAAGGACATCATTTCTTCGCCCATCATCAAGGACTCCATCGTGGAGAACTCCGGCGTGAAGATTCTGCTGGACCAGACCAAATACATCAACAAGTTCGATGAACTGGCGGCCCAGCTGTCCCTGTCCGAAGATGACAAGGGAATGGTGCTTTCCCTGAACCGCCTGCGCGTACCGGGAACTTCCGGCCGCGAGGTGTTCTTCAACCTTGGCAATAAGAAGTCCTTCGTGATGCGGCTGGAGGTTTCTCCGGAAGAGCAGATTGCTTTTTCATCGGCCAAGAAAGACAAGATTCGCCTCGCCTCGGCCGTGGAGAAATCCGGCGGCAGCTACATCAAGGCTATACGTAAACTGACAAAGAAGGAGGAGATATGAAGCGATTGATTTATGCCCTAGGGCTATGCGTGGCCCTGTTTTTCGGCTCGCAGCAGCGAGCCTCGGCCCAGTTTGCCACCTTCGATGCATCGAACCTGGCACAGTCCATTCTGGGTTTCCTGCAGGACGGCGACAACATGGTCATCAACACGGAACAGTTCCTCCAGAACCTCGGCGTTGCCAAGGAGCAGCTGGAGTTTCTGGAGGAGATGAACAAGCGTTACAAGGAGGTCCGGGGCGACATCTTCAAGGCCCAGTCGGTCATCCAGATGGCCAAGAACTATGAGCAGATGGCCTCCATGTTCGTCAAGTACGTGGACCGTGTCCGGGACCTGAACGGAAAGCAGATTTCCTATGCCCAGGGGCGCTCGATGGTGAACGAGGGATTCCAATACTTGCTCTACGCTTCTCGCGAAGTCAAACGCGCCCGGGAGTATCTGGACAGCAAGTCCCAGGTGAGCGAAGAGGAGCGCATGGCCCAGCTGGCCGAGTGCAACCGGCAGATCAGCAAGGCCAACGCCGCCATGTACAACCACATCCGGGGCTCCTACGAGGACATCGACCGCGGAATGCGGCTGGCTGAGGCCTACGATTCCTTGGAGGACGCCTTCAAAATCAACTGGTAGCGCTATGGCATCGATTAAACTGAACTATCCGGACATGCTCCAGCAGATTAAGCTGAGCATCTTTACCGGTGACCACAGCGCTATCTACAGCATGGCCTGCGCCGTGGCGTGCATCGCCGCGAGCTTTTCCCTGATTACCTGGTACAACAAGATGCTGAACGACCCGTACGGACGCCTGGACATGCGGGCGGTGGTGCGGACGCTCATCGTCCTGTTCCTGACCTGCAACTTCTACTCGTTCGTTCTGGTGCCCTTCGACAGCATCACCCACACCGTCACCAAGGCCATATCGGCCAGCGTCGATAAGGACCCTTCCGGCCTCTGGGGCAAGGTGAACGACGTTTATTCCTCCATCGAGGATAAGACAAAAGAGGAAACGCTGGTGGGCCAGTTCGATGCGGAGATGGAGAATAACAAGTCCAACACCACCGTGGACGCCCTTTCCTATGAGACGTCGGCCGTGGCAGAGTCCCTGGCCGAAGCCACCATTCAGGAGGGAAAGAAGCCGGGATTCTTCAAGCGGCTCTGGGCCGGCGTGAAGGGCTTCGTGAGCGGCAAGGTGGGGATGGTGATGAACAATGTGGGGAATATCATTTCCGCACTGATTTCCGTCATCGTCAAGCTGGTGCAGTACATCCTGCTGGCGGTGAGCAGCATCTACCTCATCATCCTGGGGCTTATCGGCCCGTTCGTCTTTGCCCTGTCGCTGATGCCGGGCTTCCAGAACAACATCAGCGTATGGATTGCCCGCTACATCCAGATTTCCTTCTGGTGCCCGATGGCGGCGCTCATCGACTTCGTGAACTTCAAGCTCAAGGATGCCATGCTTACGGCCTTTTGGAGTGCACCGAACCTCTCGCAGCTGGGATTCCCGCTGCACCTTATCGTGATGGACCTGGTGACGCTGATTTGCCTGCTTGCCGTGCCGCAGATGGCCTCCTGGATTATCTCCGGAAGCGGTGCCTCCGACGTAAACCGCGGCATTGCCACCACCGCGCAGAAGGGCGCGATGCTTCTTGGAAAATTCAAATAAAACGCATTGACTATGAATAAGATTCTATCCATGACGAAGGACATCGAGAAGTCCTTCAAAAGCCAGAACCGCCTAACAGTCGTGGCGGTTGCGGGCTCCCTACTCTTCGCCCTTGTAGTGGGCGTGTATGCCCTGACTTTCGCCGAAAAGCAGCGCGAGAAAATCTATGTGCTGGATCAGGGCAAAAGCCTGCTGCTGGCACTACAGACGGACGCTATTCTTTCCAAAGACGTGGAAATCCGTGACCATGTGACGCGCTTCCATGAACTGATGTTCACCCTCTCACCCCAGAAGCAAACCATCCAGGAGAATCTGGACCGGGCTTTCAATCTGGCCGACCGGAGTGCCTATGAGTATTCGCAGGACCTGGCCGAAAAGGGATACTATTCGCGCCTGGTATCGGCCAATATCTCCCAGCAGATGATTGTGGACTCGGTGAAGTTCGTGAGCACTTCCTATCCTTATCAGGTGCGCACGTATGCGCGGCAGTATGTGGTCCGTGAGAGCACCGTGAGCCAGTATTCCTTTGTTTCCACCTGCCAGCTTATCAACGCCGGACGCTCGGACGTGAACCCACACGGACTCATTATCGAGAAGTTCAAGGTGGTAGAAAATAACCTTGTAGAGACCCGCAAACGATGAAAGAGTTGAAGAATGATTCGCGCATCGTGCGCGTCGGCGCCTACGTGTGCATCGCCCTTTCCGTGATTGGGGCCATCTGGTATATCTATCGTGCAATCTCTTTATTCCATTGAAACCATGCAACTTGACAAAAAGAAACAGGCCTTGCTCTTTGGCGCCATCTGCGTGATGGTGATTGGCTTTCTGATATTTGTTTTTATCTCCCAGTTCGGAGGCGGCAGTAAGGCTCCGGCAGAGGAAAGCGTGACGGCGACCATCCCAGACGGCGAGGTCCAGAAGATGTCGGATTCCAAGTCAGAAGCCTTCCGTGGACGCGTATCCACGGAGGATTACTTTGCCGAACTTGGGGAACTGACCGAAGATGAAGAAATCTCTCTGGTCTCTTCTGATGGTAGTCCAACGCCCCAGACCGACAGTTCCCCCGCCATGACGCAGGAGCAAAGCGACGAAGCGGCCGTGGCAAGGACCTTCGGCACGCCTCCTCCTTCATCCGCATCCTCGTCTGCGGCCCCATCCCGGCGCTCTTCCGGAGGTGGCAGCTCTGCTTCCCGCCCGATGACCGAGCAGGAGCGTCTGGATTATGACCGCCGCCGGGCGGAAATGGTGCGGGATGTGCTGACCGGCGGGACATCTGAGACAGCACCAACTGAGGAACCCAAGGCAGAACCCCAGTCTATAGACCTCTCTGCTGTGGGCTCGTCCGACGGCATTATCTCATCCTTGGATGATGAGTTTGAGGATGCAGCCGTGCAGTACGAGGGTGCCAAACGGCCCTTCAAATGTATGTTCGTCAGAGACCAGAAGATAACGAGCGGCCAGCGTGTTACCTTGCGCCTGCTGGAAGATTACAACCAGGACAGCGTGCGCATCCCGGCCAATACCCACCTTGCCGCCATCTGCAAAATCGGCGACCGGCTGGAGCTACAGGTTCGTTCCCTCGAAATAAACGGCCGCATCATCCCGCTGGCGCTCGATGCCTACGACACCGATGGTCTGCAGGGCATCTACTGCCCGGAGACGTCATCCCAAAAGAACAGCCGCACCGCCACCAATGACGCCATCTCCACCGCCGGGACCACCTTCGGCGGACTGGTCGGCGACATCGCTTCCACGGTCATCCGTACCGGTGCCACCATCGCAAAGAGCGCATCCGGAGAGGTCTCCGTCTCGGTCGTGAGCGGCTATGAGTTTTACCTTGTAAAAGCAGAAAGACGATGAAAACAAAACTCCTGATTGCCATCCTCGCGCTTGGGTGGCTATGCTCCGAAATCGCCCTTGCACAGGCCCCGGACACGCTTTTTATCTCCACCGCGCAGGTGGTCCACATCCGCTTCGGCTCCGAGCTCAAGTACGTCAACCTGGGCAATAAAGCCATTGTCGCCAAAATTGTCGATGGCAGTAAAGACTACGTCGCCGTCAAGGCCCGCGAGCCCTTCGACATCTGCACCTCGATGAGTTGCCTTGAGAGCACCGGCGCCATGCACACCTTCCTGGTTGCGTACCGCGAATACCCGCAGCGGCTGGACGTCGATACGCGCATCCCTGTCCGTCCCGCCGGAACTGCCGGTCCCTCGGAGGCACGCCCTTCCGCGCCAGCGGACACCTCTTTTTCTTTTTCAGCGCATTCCTTTCAAACCATTTCCGAAATGCCCAAAGAACTCTACCATATCGGCGCAAAAGACTACGGAATCGAGGTCTTCTGCGATAATCTTCTGGTGAGGGACGATGTCCTTTTCATTGTCTTCTCCATCAAGAACGGCTCCTCCGTGAGCTACGACCTCTCCGATCCGCGCTTTGCCATAGAGAGCAAGCGCAAGACCAAACGCGGCCTGCAATACGAAAAAGCCATCTTCCCAAGACAGTCCTACGGTCTGGGTGTAACAGCCCCAGACGGCACGTCCCGCCCTGTTTTCACCTTCGACAAGGTGACGCTCACTCGCGGCCAGGTCCTTCGCGTTTATTTCTATGAACGCGGCGGCTCCCGCAATTTCTGCATAACCTTTTCCCAAAACGACATCAATAAAGCACGTAGATTATGAATCACGTCCTTGATATGCTGGAGGAGTTGATGGTGAAGGTCGAACAACACGAGATTACCTACATCATCTTCTCTGTTATAGCCTTGCTCTACATCGGAGCCATCCTAGACCTGATCTGCTGCGTACATATCACCCGTCATGACCTCCGCGCTGCGGAGGAACGCCTCACCGATGGGCACAATAAACTGGCCGTTCGCCTCCAGGAACTGGAACAGGCCCAGAAAAAACTCCGCCGTACCGCCATCAACAACTTCCGCCTTACCTGCAATGTGGGCGTTGAAGCCGGTGTGCTGCCGGAGAACGCCGTCAAGGAGGCGCTGGAGGGGATGGAGGAATAATACTTCATTTTTTTCGGTGAATCAAGTGACGCATTTCAGGAAAAGATCCGTTTATATGGCAGAAAAAGAAAATCGATGGATATGAAGGCTATTGACAGAATTGCTATTGTTGCGTTTGGATTCCTGTGCATGACGATCGCTGCATGCACGAAAGTAGAAATAGATTCCTATTCAGACTATGCCTGGACGGGTGAATATCCCATCAAGACCCAGAACGGGACAACCGGTGAAATGGAGGACCATACCGGGGTCATTATGCTGCAATTCCAGAACGGCGGAATGGAGTGCTTCGTCAACACGGGTATATCTGGGATGTATGGCATGAATTGCAGGAAATATGAGGCGCGCTGGTCCGAAAAGGACTGTTTCTCCCTGTATCGCTCCTCCGGTGGGCAGTCCCTGCTGGAGTTCTCCGGAACCATCACTGGCGATAAAATGACCTTGCAGGCACTTAATTGCGACAGCATTGCTGCTACATACGAACTGTCCAGAATATCGCTCCGGGAATGAGAGGAAAGGCCTTTTGCGCAAATCTGTGTAACTTTGTAAGTTCAGACAAAGACGTGAGTGTATAAAGAACTGGACGAGCAGGCGCTGGCCAGGTACTGCTCTCAGAAGGACAGAATGGCGGAGGATGAACTGTATAGGAGATATGCAGTAAGGGTGAATGCACTCTGCAGGCGATACTTAGGGGATGAGGAAGATGCGAAGGATCTGATGCTGGAAACGCTCAACCACGCGCTCGACAGGATAGGGACTTATAAGTACACCGGAAATGGCTCCCTGTATGGATGGATAAGCCGGATTGCCATCAACAAAGCCATTGACCAAATCAGGAAGCAGCGATGGCGGACCGTTCCGCTGGAGATATGGGTGCGGGACAATATTCCGGAACCCACCGAGGATGAAATGGAGGCGATACCGAAGGAGAAACTTCGGGAATGGATTGCCGAATTGACCGATATGAGAAGGGCCGTTTTCAATATGTACTGCATAGACGGCTACTCCCATCAGGAGATTGCCAAGATGCTGGGAATCACCGAAACGGGCTCCACAAGCATCCTTGCGAAGGCCAGGAAACAATTGAAAGATAAGATTAAACGCTATTTGAAGGAACAAGACCGATGAGAAAGTGGGAAGACATAGTCAAGGACAAGATGGAAGAGTTTGACGAGGCTCTCCCTGATAGTGTCTTTGCCCAGTTCCACGCTATGAGGAGTGGCGCTGCTCTTGCTCCCGCCCCGAAGCGGTTCCCGCTGGGGTGGGCGCTTATGCCTGCCGTTGCCGCCGGACTGGCTGCTGTCCTCTTCCTCCGCCAGCCTTCAACACCTGACAATGGTATCCAGATCATCCAGCAGCCGGTGCAGCCTGTTGCAGTTGTTAGTGATTCCACAGGAACAACTGAGCCCGTTTTGGACCGGCCGCTTATTGCCCAGACCAGTACGCCGAATGCAACCAGACGCCCCGATTCCCGCTCACGAAAAACGGAAAATGCTGAGATATTTGAGCTGGAAGAGGAATCAGCAATAGCAGGCAAACAGGAAGAGAATAATCAAACCGTGCCAGAAACGGTTCAAACTTCAGAGACCAAAGAAGAAAAGACAATTGACGAACCAGTTGTTACGACAACTTCTCCGTTTATTCCCGAAAACGTTGGCTCTAAGCCTGTAAAAATGAAGGTCGCCCCTGCTGCGGGCGTTATCGCCGGAGGTGGTCTGCTTGCCGCTATTGCTACGCCACTGCTCTCATCAGGAACGTTTGAAGATGCGGCACCAACAAATCAAGGCGAACCACCTTACGGAGGAATTGTTATGGAACCGGAACCACCGAAAGATGAACCGACAGGCAGACATACGCATTATTTTCCATTTAAGGGTGGATTATCTGTCGGGATTCCTGTTTCCGAGAGGTTGAAGGTGACAACCGGCCTTGAATATAGTCTTTATAAATCCAGTTTCACCTATACGCTTTCCGGAGAGAAGAAACAATTCGCACATTATCTCGGAATACCGGTTCGGTTAGACTGGACGCTGGCAAACAACAGATGGCTGGATGTTTATCTGGGCGGCGGCATCGAGGGAGATTATTGCATAGGTGCAGCCCTTGCAGGTGAAAGTATCAAGCGGGACGGATTCAGTTTCTCTCTCCTTGGCGCCGGTGGTATCCAGTTTAACATCACAAAGCGCATCGGCATTTACGTGGAGCCGGAGCTCAGCTGGACTGTTCCATCTGAAAACCACGTGCTGGAAACCTGGCGCAGCGAGTATCCGTTTATGTTCTCAGTAGCAACCGGACTGCGAATCAACTTTGGCAAATAATAGATAAAAACAATTTGATAATGATAATTTGTTGGGGTGGAAAAAAATAACTAATTTTGTGGTCACCATGCGGCAGTAATAATATACATACCAACACGAGTTAGGAATCCTGTAGCTCTCTCATGCTACGACGAGGTATTAAAAGGTGCGTTCCGACAACGCATCTAATGCAGTATATTATTGCTTAATCCAAATGAATATTATAAATTTAGGAATTCTTGCTCACATTGATGCAGGAAAAACTTCCGTAACCGAGAATCTGCTGTTTGC
>ONIQ01000012.1:0-827 GCA_900317925.1 uncultured Bacteroidales bacterium
GCAGCATTTTTCCTTGGGCTCGCTGCATCGCCCGGTAGCATTTAGATTCCATAAAAAGTTACCTTTTTTGGTAAACTTTTTTCAGGACGATACACTTTTCCTGTTTTCCGCACATTTTCAATCTGCTGACCAAAACCGCCCTTACAGCATCGTGAGAGCCTGATTCAGAGTTCAATTTGGGTGTCCCGCGTCAAATTGCTACCTTCGCAGTATGTTTGTCCGGCGGAAGCATAACAAGAGCGGAACCTGTTCCATACAAGTCGTCGCTAAGGTTGACGGCAAGTACCGTGTCCAAAAGCCGTTCGGGAGCAGCCGTGACGAGGCGGTGCTGGCATCACTTGAGCAGAAAGCAAAGCAGAGGGCCAATGAGCACGAATTTGGCGAAGCCTTGTTTGCTCCTGACGGTGCAGCTGAATACGATGCCATGATGTCCGGCCGATGTATATCACCGGCTCTTCAACAGAATCGAGGCCCACGTCTGCATCTGCTTCGTCGCCTATACAATCATGCTGGAGTTGGAGCGCATCCTCAAGACCGCCGGATCCAAGATATCGCTGGATAGAGCACGCTTTCTGGCGGAGAAGATATACCAAATCGACTATGTCAATCCTTACGACAACAAGCGCAAGTCGGTACTTCTCCACACCAAGGAACAGCCCGAGGTTGCTGAACTTCTCGACATCATCTCAGCAAACTGCTGAAATGGGTGTCCCATTGCGGAAAACAGGTCAAATTTTCCTTGTTTGTAGTCAGCTGCCAGCGTCTTTATTTTCTTGACACTGTAACCATACCTTCTTGACAGACTCTCCACCGGTACTCCGGAGAAG
>ONIQ01000012.1:883-51903 GCA_900317925.1 uncultured Bacteroidales bacterium
GCAGCATTTTTCCTTGGGCTCGCTGCATCGCCCGGTAGCATTTAGATTCCATAAAAAGTTACCTTTTTTGGTAAACTTTTTTCAGGACGATACACTTTTTTTCATTTTTAAGCAATTGATATACAATCACTTGCGTAATACCTGGTTCTCAATAGTAAGGAACCAGGTATATGGTAAGTTATTGAAGTATAGGAACTTAGAATTGCAGCGGGCCGGATCTGTTTGTGGCCGGCATGATGTCCGCCGCACCGGGTCAGTCCGAAAAACGCTGCTTTAGCAAACCGGATGGCACCAGCCGTGGGTGTCCTCCACCTCGCCGAATTGGATGCCGGTGAGATGGCGGTACAGCTTTGTGCACATCGGCCCCACAGCCCCGTCCTCGCAGAAGCGGTACGATGCCGTAACGGCCGCCTCTTCCAGGACCGGTTTTACGTCGATGCGGGAGATGGGTGTCAGGACAACGGCGGTGCCGCAGGCGCCGACTTCCTGGCATTCAGCCAGTTCCGCCAGCGGAATGTGGCGTTTCTCCACCTTCAGGCCCAGGTCGGCAGCCACCACCTGCAAGCTCTTGTTTGTGATGGACGGCAGGACACTGTCCGACAGCGGAGTGATATAGGTCCCGTTCTTGATGGCAAAGAAATTGGACGAGCCGAACTCGTCAATAAACTCGCGCGTTCCGGAATTCAGGAAGAGCATCTCCCCGTATCCCTGGGCGTGGGCGATGGTGTACGGGCGGAAGGTCGGGGCATAGTTGCCGGCCAGTTTGTAGCTGCCCGATCCCTTCGGCGCGGCCCGGTCATAATTGCCGGGAATTACGGCCGAGAAAGCTTTCAGCGTAGTACCGTGATACGTGCCAACCGGCGTTCCCATTACAGCGAAAACCACTTCCGGATGCGGTGAAAGGCCGATTTGCGGATGCACGCTCATCAAAATGGGGCGAAGGTACATCGAGGCTCCGTAGCCGTAAGGCGGCAGGAAGTCCAGGTTGCGGCGGACGCATTCCTCGCACAGTTGGATAAAAAGTGCTTCCGGCGGTTCCGGGAGACCCAGATAGGCGGCGCTGCGGCGCAGGCGGGCGGCGTTCTCATCGGGCCGGAACATGACCACGCGGCCATCTTTCTGGCGGAAGGCCTTCAAGCCTTCGAAACAGGCCACGGCGTAGTGCATCACCAGGGCATAAGGGTTCAAAGACATGGTGAAAGAGGTGTCGGCCTCCATGGGGGTCCACGCGCCATCCACAAAGCGCGTCACCATAACCGCGTTGGTTTTGTGCACGTTGAATCCCAGCTTGTTCCAATCCAAATTCATATCCATGGTTTTTAAATATGATTCGCAATCCAATCTCCAACCTCCGTGGTCGAGAAGGCCTTTCCGCCATCGGCCAGGTCTTCGGTTACCACGCCCTGGTCGATCGAGGCGGCCACCGCGGTGCGGATGGCGCGGCCCTCTTCCATAAGCCCGAAGGCATATTCGAACATCATCGCGGCGCTCAGGATGGCGGCCAGCGGGTTGGCGATGTTCTTTCCGGCAGCTTGCGGATACGATCCGTGAATGGGTTCGAAGAGCGAGGTGTGCTCGCCCACGGAGGCCGATGCCAGCAGTCCCATCGATCCGGAAATGACGCTTGCCTCGTCGGTGAGGATATCGCCGAAGGTGTTTTCCGTTACCAGCACGTCAAAGAATTTCGGGTTGCGGATGAGCTGCATGGCGGCGTTGTCCACGAACATGTAATCAACGGAAACGTCCGGGAACTGAGGCGCCATTTCGCGGGCGATCTGCCGCCACAAACGGCTGGATTCCAGAACATTGGCCTTGTCAACCACGGTCAGGTGTTTCCGGCGGTTGCGGGCGTATCCGAAGGCCAGGCGCAGGATGCGTTCCACCTCGAAACGGGAATAGATGCAGGTATCGTAGGCGGTGTCGCCATTGTCCTTGCGGCCTTTCTCGCCAAAATACATGCCACCCGTGAGCTCGCGAACGCACAGGAAATCGGCGCCGTCCACCAGTTCGGCTTTCAGGGGCGATTTGCCGATGAGGGTTTTGAAGGTCTCCACGGGACGCAGGTTGGCAAACAGGCCCAGCTGCTTGCGCATGGCCAGCAGGCCCTGTTCGGGCCGGACCGGTGCCGTGGGGTTGTTGTCGTATTTGGGGTCGCCTACCGCGCCGAAAAGAACGGCGTCGGCGGCCAGGCAAATCTCATGGGTGGCGGCAGGATAGGCGTCTCCGCACTGGTCGATGGCACAGGCGCCCACCAGTCCGGCCTGCCAGGATACTTCATGTCCGAAGCGTTTGCAAACGGCTTCTACGGCTTTCACGGCCTGGCCCACCACTTCGGGACCAATCCCGTCGCCAGGCAGTTTAGCGATGTTGAATTTCATAGGCTTCAATCTCTTTTTTATGGGCCAGGAGATAGTCGATATCGTCCAGCCCGTTCATCAGGCAATATTTCTTGTAAGCGTCCAGGGGGAAGGTGGCCGTCCGTCCCGTCGCCAGGTTGGTTACGGTCTGATTCCCCACATCCACCCGCACACGGGTGAGCGGATCGGCGGCGATGCTGTCCAGCAATTCCTGCAGGAAGGCCGGGTCCACCGTCACGGGAAGGACGAAATTGTTCAGTTCATTCTGCCGATGGATATCGGCGAAGAAACTGGAAATCACTACTTTGAATCCGTATCCGGCCAAGGCCCAGGCGGCGTGTTCGCGGCTGGAGCCATTCCCGAAATTGCGGCCGGCCACCAGGATGCAACCCCCGTATCGCGGGTCGTTCAGGACAAAGGCGGGATTCGGCTCGCCGTTCGCCTTGAAACGCCAGTCCTGGAACAGGTGGGCGCCGAAGAATTTCTCGTCCCGGGTGGTTTCTTTCAGGTAGCGCGCCGGAATGATCTGGTCTGTATCTACATTCTCCAGCGGCAGGGGCACACAGGTGCTTTCGATGATATTGAATTTCTGTTTCATAGCAGGGTACGCGGATCGGTTACGACGCCCGTGACGGCCGCGGCGGCCGCGGTCAGCGGGCTGGCCAGCAGGGTGCGCGAACCGGGGCCCTGACGGCCCTCGAAGTTGCGGTTGCTGGTGGAAACACTATATTTCCCGGCGGGAATCTTGTCGTCGTTCATGGCCAGGCAGGCCGAGCAGCCCGGTTGCCGGAGTTCGAATCCGGCGTCGGCAAGCACCCTGTCCAAGCCCTCGGCCTGGATCTGGCGGTAAACCGTCCAGGAACCCGGAACCAGCCAGGCCGTGATGTGGGCGGCTTTCCTGCGTCCTTTCACCACCGAAGCGAAGGCCCGGAAATCTTCCACACGCCCATTCGTGCAGGCGCCCAGGAAGACGTAATCGACGGGTTTCCCCAGCAGGCTTTCCCCGGCGCGGAAATCCATATAGTTCAAGGCCTTGACCGGTGCATCGGCGGGGATGGCGCCGTCAATGGCCATGCCCATGCCCGGATTGGTGCCGTAGGTGATCATGGGCGGGATGGCGGCAGCATCGTACACTTCCTCGCGGTCAAAGACGGCGTCATCATCGCTGCGGAGCGTTTTCCACTGGGCGACGGCCTGGTCCCAGGCTGCTCCCTTGGGTACATAGGGCTTGCCTTTCAGGTAGGCGAAGGTTACCTCGTCCGGGGCGATAAATCCGCCGCGGGCCCCCATCTCGATGGACAGGTTGCACAGGGTAAGCCGCCCTTCCATAGACAGGTTGCGCACGGTGGAACCGGCATACTCTACGAAATACCCCGTTGCACCGGAGGTGGTAAGCTGCTGCATCAGGTACAGGGCGATATCTTTCGCGGTGACCCCTTTCCCCAGCGTGCCCTCGATGCGGATGCGCATCGATTTGGGCTTCTGCTGCAGGATGCATTGCGAAGCCAGCACCATCTCCACTTCGGAGGTGCCGATGCCGAACGCGACGGCACCCATGGCTCCGTGGGTGGAGGTGTGCGAATCGCCGCAGACGATGGTCATTCCCGGCAGGGACAGCCCCTGCTCCGGTCCTACTACGTGGATGACCCCGTTGCGCGGATCCATCATCCCGAAATGTTCCAGACCGAACTGGCGGGCGTTGGCGGCGAGGGTCTCCACTTGTTTGCGCGAGACCGGATCCTCGATGGGTTTGTCCTGGTCGTGGGTGGGCGTATTGTGGTCCGGCATGCAGAAAATCTTGTCCGGACGCAGGCAGCCGATGCCGCGCAGACGCAGCCCCTCGAAAGCCTGCGGGCTGGTGACTTCGTGGCAATACAACCGGTCTATGTAAAGCTGGACGGGCCCGGCTCCGGTGTCGTGCACCACGTGGGCGTCCCAGATTTTGTCGAAAAGCGTATTCATTTCACCGAACATTTATTCAGGCAATCCACATAGGCTTCGATGGCGGCGGCCACGATATCGGTGCTGGCGCCGAAGCCGTAATAAATCCGACCCTCGCATTCAACCTGGATGTGGACCTTGCAGTTATCGTCGGAGCCTTGCGAGATGCCCTGGATGGTAAATTCCTTGATGGTTACATGGCGGCGCACAATCTGCCGGAGCGCGTTGATGGCCGCATCTACCGGACCGTTTCCGGTTGCGGCCGATTCAAATTTCTCGCCTGCGATGTCCAGCCCCACGGAGGCCACGGGTTTCATGCCGATACCGCTGGTGGCCTGCAGCCAGTCCACGCGGATGTGGTGGTCCTGGGACCGTTCGGCACCCGCCAGCAGGAGGATGTCGTCGTCGTGGATTTCTTTTTTCTTGTCGGCCAGGTCCAGGAAGGCCTTATAGACCTGGTCCAGGCGCTCATCGCTCAAATGCACCCCCAGTACCTCCAGGCGGTATTTCAGGGCTGCGTGGCCGCTGCGGGCGGTCAGGACGATGGCATTGTTGTCGATGCCCACGTCGCGCGGGTCGATAATCTCATAGGTCTGGGCATTTTTCAGGACGCCGTCCTGGTGGATGCCGGACGAATGGGCGAAGGCGTTCCGTCCCACGATGGCCTTGTTGGGCTGCACCGGCATGTTCATCAGGCTGGAAACCATGCGGCTCAGCGGATAAATCTTCTGGGTGTTGATGCCGGACTGCAGGCCCAGTTCCTTGTGCGAGCGCAGGATCATGGCCACTTCCTCCAGCGAGGTGTTTCCGGCACGTTCGCCGATGCCGTTGATGGTGACTTCGCACTGGCGGGCGCCGTTCAGGATACCGGAAACGGTGTTGGCGGTGGCCATGCCCAGGTCGTTGTGGCAATGGGTGGAGATAATGGCATTCTCGATGCCGTCCACGTGGTCGCACAGGTATTTAATCTTGGCGCCGTATTCTTGCGGCAGGCAGTAGCCCGTGGTGTCGGGGATGTTCACCACCGTGGCGCCGGCCTTGATGACGGCTTCCACCACCCGGGCCAGGAATTCATTCTCGGTCCGGCCGGCATCTTCGGCATAAAACTCAATGTCTTCCACGTATTTCTTGGCATACTTGACGGCCCGGACGGCCCGCTCCAGGATTTCTTCCCGGGTGGCATTGAATTTATACTTGATGTGGGAATCGGACGTGCCGATTCCGGTGTGGATGCGTTTGTGTTTGGCATACTTCAAGGCCTCGGCGGCTACGTCGATATCCTTTTCTACCGCGCGCGAAAGGGCGCAGATGGTGGGCCAGGTCACGGCCTTGGAAATCTCGATGACCGAATTGAAATCGCCGGGGCTGGAAATGGGGAACCCCGCTTCGATAACATCCACGCCCAGACTTTCCAGTGCCTTGGCCACCTGGATTTTCTCTACGGTATTCAGCTGGCATCCGGGGACCTGTTCGCCGTCACGCAGCGTGGTGTCGAAAAAATAAACCCTGTTCTTGTCCATATTGTAAAGTTCTTTAGGCATGAAAACGTTTTATTTGCATCATGAGCTACTTTATGCAACAAAAATAATCATTTTGATAGAAAATTCCTATCTTTGTATGTTGTATTAGCCGGGTGGCGCCAATCCACCTGCCTGTAGTAAGGATTTTAATAGTTTCAATAACATATGAATGAATTATTCTATCTGGTGCCTGCGGCATCGTTGGTTGCTTTGTTCTTTGCCTGGTTCTTCTTCCATCAGATGATGAAGGAGAGCGAAGGAACGGTGACCATGAAAGAAATTGCCCAGTACGTTCGCGAAGGCGCCATGGCGTATCTGCGTCAGCAGTACAAAGTGGTGATCATCGTCTTCATCGTCCTGGCCGTCATCTTTTCCATCCTGGCCTATGGCTTCCACGTACAGAATGCGTGGGTCCCGTTCGCCTTCCTGACCGGCGGTTTCTTCTCCGGCCTGGCCGGTTTTATCGGCATGAAGACCGCCACTTATGCCTCTGCCCGTACGGCCAACGCCACGATGCGGTCCCTGAACGCCGGCTTGAAGATCGCATTCCGAAGCGGCGCCGTGATGGGTCTCACCGTCGTGGGTCTCGGCCTTCTGGATATCTCCCTTTGGTGGCTCATCCTGAACGCCTTTGTCGAGGAAGCTTCTGAAGCGCAGACCCTGGTCGTCATCACCACCACCATGCTGACCTTCGGCATGGGTGCCTCTACGCAGGCGTTGTTCGCCCGTGTGGGTGGCGGTATCTATACCAAAGCGGCCGATGTGGGCGCCGATATCGTGGGCAAGGTGGAACAGGATATCCCCGAGGATGATCCCCGCAACCCGGCGACCATCGCCGATAACGTGGGCGACAACGTGGGTGACGTGGCCGGTATGGGTGCCGACCTGTACGAGTCCTATTGCGGTTCCATCCTCGCTACCATGGCACTGGGCGCTTCCACGTTCTTCTCACAGGGTACGGATGTGCAGCTGCGCGCCATCATGGCCCCGATGCTGATTGCCGCCGTGGGCGTTGTCCTGTCCATCCTGGGTATTTACGCCGTCCGCACCAAGGAAGGGGCTTCGCTGAAAGACCTGCTGGGCTCCCTGAGCGTGGGTACCAACCTGAGCGCGGTCCTGATTGCGGTGGTGACCTTCGGCATTTTCCGCCTGCTGGGCTTCCCCAACTGGTGGCAGATGTCCCTGTCGGTCCTCTCCGGTCTGCTGGCCGGCGTCATCATCGGCAAGGCAACCGAATATTATACCTCCCATTCCTATAAGCCCACGCAGAAACTGGCCGAGAGTTCCCAGACGGGTCCGGCGACCGTGATTATCAACGGTGTGGGCCTGGGCATGATTTCGACGGCCATCCCGGTGGTGACCATCGCGATTGCCATTATCCTGGCCTACGGCTTTGCAACGGGCTTCAGCTTCTCGACCGATACGCTGAGCATGGGCCTGTACGGTATCTCCATCGCCGCTGTCGGTATGCTTTCCACGCTGGGGATCACCCTGGCTACGGATGCGTACGGCCCCATCGCCGACAATGCCGGCGGTAACGCCCAGATGTCCGAACTGGATCCTTCGGTGCGGGAGAAAACCGATATCCTTGACTCGCTTGGCAATACGACGGCTGCTACCGGAAAGGGCTTTGCCATCGGTTCCGCCGCCTTGACCGCCCTGGCCTTGCTGGCTGCCTATATCGAGGAAATCAAGATCGGCTTCTCCCACGTGGGCAAGACGGTGCTCGAAGTGGGCGACAGGACCGTGGAAACGGTTTCTGCGACCATTACCGATATCGTTGAATATTATGATATTTCGCTGATGAACCCGCTGGTTCTCGTGGGCATCTTCCTGGGTGCCATGATGGCCTTCCTGTTCTGCGGTCTTACGATGACCGCCGTGGGCCGTGCCGCCGAGAAGATGGTGGTCGAGGTCCGTCGCCAGTTCCGTGAAATCGCCGGTATCCTGGAGGGCAAGCAGCGTCCGGACTATACTTCCTGCGTCCGCATCTCTACCAAGGCCGCCCAGCAAGAAATGGTGTTCCCGTCCCTGCTGGCCATCATCGTGCCGATGCTCGTGGGCATTCTGTTCGGCCCTGCCGGCGTGATCGGCCTGCTGGCCGGCGGTCTGGGTGCCGGTTTCGTCCTGGCTATCTTCCTGGCCAACTCCGGCGGTGCCTGGGACAATGCCAAGAAGTATGTGGAGGAAGGCCACTTCGGCGGCAAGAACTCCTCCTCCCACCATGCAACGGTGGTCGGTGATACCGTGGGCGATCCGTTCAAGGATACCTCGGGCCCTTCGCTGAACATCCTGATCAAGTTGATGTCCATGGTTTCCGTGGTCATGGCCGGCCTGGCCGTCATGTTGCACGGTTAAGACAGGATCACATAGACAAACCTGGGCTGGCCCATTCCGGACCGGCCCTTTTCGAACCTGTTTGATTATGCTGCAAAAAGGTGGTAACATACCACCTTTAAAAGTGGTATGCCCTTATGCCGACGGGATGATGAACACATCCCACCGACCGTCCTTCTCGCGCCTGGCGATGAAACCCTTGTCGGTCATTGACTTCAGGTGCTTCTGAATAGCGGAGGTGTTGATTCCGATGGTTTTGGCCAAGGCCGTGATGGTTATTCCGGGTTCTGTCATCAGCACGTTCAGGATGCGGCCGGAGTTCTGGCTGCGGAACGCGATGCGTTGGCCATCGTACCACCAGACGTTCGGATCCCGGGTCTGGATGAAATCAATATCGTTCTGGACCTCTTCCATCACCATCTTCTTGAACCAGTTCACGAACTTGCGGGCTTCCCGCAGGCTGGCGTGTGAGCCATCGCTGGGTACCGGTCCCACCACCAGGTCAGCCTGGTGCAGCGCTTCCAGATAGTCCTTTTTCTTCCGGCTGCGCACAACCACCATGGGATAATCGTGACGTGCCAGGATGAAATTGACCAACAGCCGCGCGATACGCCCGTTACCGTCCTCGAAAGGATGGATCCGGATATACCGGTAGTGGAAAAGCGCTGCCAGCTCCAGTAGATTATACTCTCCGGAGGTCTCAGCCTCGTTGTACCAATTCACGAGGTCCGTCATCAGCGCATTGGTCTCCTCCGGTGCTGCGTATTCGAAACGGTCACCATAGCGAGTAATCACACTGTTAGGACGTGTCTTGTAGCAGCCGGCGTGAATGACATAACTCGTCACCGTTCCATCAGGAAGAGTCCGGTAAACGGTATAGTCTTCCCGGAGCAGCGTCTGGTGCAGCTGACGGATAAAGGTCTGCGTGAGGGGTGTTTTTTTCAGCGTGGATTGCTCCTTCATCATCAGAAGTCCCACATTGCTGGCCTTCATCTCTTCGAAGTCCTTCATCTCGGCCTCGCCCACCACCTTGCCAAAGAGCAGCAGAAGCTCCGTCTGGCCATAGGTCAGTGTGTTCCCTTCGATATGGTTGCTGTTGTAGTTGAACTCAACGGTAAACTTACGGCTCAAGCGGTCCCTGTCCCTTTCTGACAGAGGTTGCAAAGCTCGCCAGGCCTCGTATGTCTCTTCCCAATTCATACTCGATATTTTTGCAAATATAGCAAAAAAGAGGGTGACTATCTGTCTTTCGACTTTTTAGTCCTCTTTTTTTTCTGCCTGAAAAAACGTAAATTTGTTGTCCGGCGTTAAGTAAAGATAATCAGGTCTATGGCAAATTTCAAGGCGTTGGCAAAGGATACGGCCATCTACGGGGTGAGCAGTATCGTGGGAAGGTTCCTCAACTACCTTCTGGTCCCCTTATATACCTATAAGATTACGGCCGCCAGCGGCGGATATGGGGTGGTGACCGAGCTGTATGCCTATACCGCCCTGCTGCTGGTCATCCTGACCTACGGGATGGAAACCACGTTCTTCCGATTTGCGAACAAGGAAGGGGAAGATCCCAGACAGGTGTTCTCTACCATCCTTCGCATGGTGGGCACGACGTCGGCGCTCTTTGCCGGTCTTGTCCTGGCTTTCCTGGGCCCGATCAGCCGGGGCATGGGGTATGCCGGCCATCCCGCCTTTGTGGGGGCGATGGCGGCCACCGTGGCCCTGGACGCCTTCCAGGCCATCCTGTTCGCTTACCTCCGGTATCAGAAAAAGGCCATTAAGTTTGCCTCCTTGAAGCTGCTGTTCATTTTCCTGAACATCACGCTGAACCTGGTCTATTTCGTGGTGCTGCCCAAGCTGGGTGCGGTGTCCACGCTCAATGTGGGCTACGTCTTCTATATCAACCTGTTTTGTACGGCGACCATCACCTTCTTTTTTGCGAAAGAGCTCAAAGGCATCACCTATGGCTTCGACGGCGCCCTGATGCGGAGGATGCTTGCCTATACCTGGCCGCTGCTGATCCTGGGAATCGCCGGTATCCTGAACCAGACGGCCGATAAAATCCTCTTCCCGCACATCTATCCGGGCGAGGATGCCAAAATGCAGCTGGGCATTTACGGGGCGGCGAGCAAGATAGCCATGATCATGGCCATGATTACCCAGGCGTTCCGGTATGCCTATGAACCCTTCGTATTCGGAGGGGCGAAGGAGAAAGACAGCCGGGAGACCTACGCAAAGGGAATGCGTTATTTCCTGGTTTTCACCCTGCTGGCCTATCTGTGCGTGCTGGCGTTCTTGCCTGTGCTGCGGTACATTATCAGCCCGGAATACTGGGATGGATTGCGGGTGGTGCCCATCGTGATGGCGGCCGAAATCCTCATGGGGGTATATTTTAACCTGTCCTTCTGGTATAAACTATCGGACCGGACCCTCTGGGGCGCGGTTTTTTCGGGCGTGGGCTGTGCCGTACTCATTGGGGTGAACCTGGTCCTGGTGCCCCGCATCGGATATATGGGCTGCGCCTGGGGAGGCGTCGCGGGATACGGTTCGGCCATGCTCCTGTCCTACCTGGTGGGCCAGAAATATGAGCCGGTGAACTACCGGGTTCCGGTCCTGCTGGCCTATGTCGCCTTGACGGCCGCCTTGTCACTCCTGGTCTTGTGGTCGGGGGATCACCTGGGCCGGATCGGGTCATTGGCCTTGAATACGCTGGCCGTGCTGGCCTTCGCCGGGGTGGTTTTCCGGGTGGAATTGCAGCCGGTCCTGCGGGCCCGACACAACGTATCATAATTTTTTGTATCTTTGTCAAATGAACAAGTTGCTGGTCATTCGATTTTCCGCCATTGGAGATGTTGCGTTGAGTGTCTTGGCAGTGCGGGCGCTGCGGGAGGCCTATCCCGACTTGGACATTACCGTCGTCACGCGTGAACACCTGCTGTGCCTGTTCGAGGATATTCCCAACCTGTCTTTTTTCATGGTTCCGCATCATCCCGAATGGGAAGACCGGCTGGAACTGATCCGCCAGTTGCAGGGAAACAAGTTTGACGCGGTGGCCGATTTGCAAAATACGTTCACGTCCCGCACCCTGTGCCGGGTGATTGCCTGCAGAGGCTGCCGGGTCGAACGGTTCGATCGGTGCCGAAAGCCGCTGCGCAAGCTTACGAAACACCGTCCCGGAGCGGAACCGGTCCGGGAAGAGGTCCTGCGTTTCCTGGATGTATTTGCCCGTCTGGGCTACCCCGTCAATCCGCCGGTAGTGAAGCGGAAAACGCTTCCCGTTCCCGAGGTATTCGGCCCCAAAGAGGGCCGCTGGGTGGGGCTTGCTCCGTTTACGACCAAACTGACCAAGATGTACCCGCTGGACAGCGCCGCCGAAGTGGTGCGCCGTTTGCACGATGAATTCGACAAGGTCTTCATCTTTTCCGGAGCCAACGCCGAGCAGCATTTCTGCGAGGAGATGACCCGCCTGTATCCCCGGGTCGAGACGGTCTATGGCCGGACGAACCTGGCCGGAGAAGTGGCGCTCATTTCCAACCTGGATGTGCTGGTGTGCGCCGCCGGGGCGACCATGCATATGGCCCGGCTCACGGGCGCGCCCATTGTGGCGCTTTGGGGCGGAACGCATCCGGCCTGCGGTTACGGCGCCTACGGGGCCGATCCCGAGCGGGACTATCTGCAGCTGGACCTGCCCTGCCGGCCGTGCTCTGCCTTCGGGGAAGGATATTGCCGCCGGGAAGACTATGCCTGCCTGAACCGCCTGACGCCAGACATGATTCTGGACAAGGTACATGACGTGGTCGGGAAAAAATAAAGGCTCCGGGATTCCGGAGCTCTTTTTGTGCGGTGGGTGAGACTCGAACTCACACGCAAGCAATATGCACTACCCCCTCAAAGTAGCGTGTCTACCATTTCACCACCACCGCAGTTGAGTTGGGACTGCAAAGTTATAGATAAATCTCGGAATTGCAAAAAAATATGAAAAAATTAATCGGATTCGATTTGGACGGAACGCTCACCCAGCACCGTACACCCATTCCGGAGGCCGTTCGCACCCTCTTGGACGACCTGGGCCGCCGCTACCGCTTGGTGATGGTCGGTGCGGGGAACTGTCCCCGCATTTTCGCGCAGATGGGAAACTATCCCATCGACATCGTCGGCAATTACGGCATGCAGGAAGCGACGGTGGAAAACGGCGCGCTTCGCATCATCCGCCAGGATACCTGTCCGGCCGACCGGGAACGTTTCCTTCGCGAAGCCGCCCGTCTGCGGAAACAGTACGGATACACGGATTATGCGGGTGATTCGGTGGAATTCCACGAGAGCGGGATGGTTACCTTCGCGCTCCTCGGGACGAAGGCCGACCTGGCCGATAAACTCGCGTTCGATCCCGATCGCAGCAAACGCCGCGTCATGTATGCCGAGGTCTGCAAGACCTTCCCGGATTACGTGGTCTATATCGGCGGGTCTTCCTCTTTCGACCTTGCTCCGGCCCGCTACAACAAATACGATGCGATGTGTGCCTACGGGGCAGCCCGCGGCATCGGGGTGAAGGAGATGATTTTTGTGGGGGACGATTTCGACGACGGAGGAGGGGATTCCCACATCCGCCTGCGGGGGATGGACTACGTGCGCATCGAAGATTATCGCACCGCGCCCGAAACCCTTCGGCACATATTCTTATAGAGAATTTGCAAAAAAACAGAATTGTGTGTACCTTTGCACCCGCTCTACGAGATAGAGCATAACGGTTAATTTTTAAAAAACAGATTTACAATGGCTGTTAAAATTCGTTTACAGCGCCACGGAAAGAAGAATTTCGCATTCTTCCACATTGTCGTGGCTGACTCCCGCGCACCGCGCGACGGTCGTTTCATCGAGCAGCTCGGCTCGTACAATCCCAACACCAATCCTGCCACGATCGTGCTCAACTCCGAACGCGCCCTTGCCTGGCTGAATGTCGGTGCCCAGCCCACGCTGACGGCCCGCCGCATCCTTTCCTATGAGGGTGTGATGCTGCGCAAGCACCTTGCCGGTGGTGTTGCCAAGGGTGCCCTGACCCAGGAGCAGGCAGACGCCAAGTTCGCCGCCTGGATGTCCGAGCGCAACTCCAAGATCCTGGCCAAGAAGCAGGGTCTGTCCAAGGCTGCCGCCGAGGCCGCCAAGGCTACCGCCGAGGCTGAAGCCAAGGTGAGCGCCGAGCGTGCCGAAGCCATCGCCAAGAAGAAAGCCGAGGCCGCCGAGGAAGCTGCAAAGGCTGCTGCGGAGGCTGCTGAAGCCGCTGCAGGCGAGGCTGCCGAAGAGGCTCCGGCCGAGGAGAACGCGTGATCCAGATCGCCCAAGTTCTCAAGTCCAACGGCGCCGACGGCGAAGTCTTACTGGGCTTTCGCGGCGTCGATTCGGACGAAATGAATCTACAGGAACCGGTGTTCATCTATTTCGATGGACTTCCGGTTCCATTTTTTATCGAAAAACTGACTCCCCGCGGGGTCTCGAAGGCCCTTTGCCGCCTTACCGGCATCCGCTCGCTGGCCGATGCCGAAGAACTTGCCGGCGCGGCGGTATATGCCGATCCCGCCACCCTTGATCGGGAGGAAGAGGAGGCGGAACTCGACCTGGATACCCTGGTGGGGTGGACGGTCTGCCGGGCCGATACCCGGGAAGAGGTGGGGACGGTAAGCGGCTACGAGGATATCCCCGGAAATCCCTGCCTGTACATCGAACCGGGATCGGTCCTGGTGCCCCTGCACGAAGACCTGGTCGTGGATGTGGATGAGGATTCCCGGACCCTGACCTTGATCATACCGGAGGGCCTGCTATGACGCTGGCGGATCTGCATACCGGAGAACAGGCGGTCATCGTCAAGGTGAACGGCCACGGTAGTTTCCGCAAACGCCTGATTGAGATGGGCTTCATTCGCGGGAAGAAGGTCCGCGTGGTCCTGAACGCCCCGCTGAAGGACCCCATCGAATATGAAGTGCTGGGTTATCGGCTTTCCCTCCGGCGCGAAGAGGCGGAACGGATCGAGGTGGTGAGCGAAGGAGAGGCCCTCCAAGCGCTTGTCAGCGACGAACACCTGCAAGGACTGCCGGCCGATATGGCGGAAACCGAACGGCTCGACCGGGCGCTGGAACATGTGGCCGAGGAACGGCACCATGTGATCCGCGTGGCCCTGGTGGGCAATCCCAACTGCGGGAAAACTTCGCTTTTCAACATGGCGTCTGGCAGCCACGAGCACGTGGGGAATTATTCCGGCGTAACGGTGGATGCCCGCGAAGGCCGCCTGACCTATAAGAATTACGAAATCGTGCTGGTGGACCTGCCGGGAACCTATTCCCTGTCGGCCTACAGCCCGGAAGAACGCTATGTCCGGCAGACCCTGATCGAATCCGTTCCCGATATCGTACTCAATGTGGTGGACGCTTCCAACCTGGAGCGCAACCTGTACCTGACCACCCAGCTCATCGACATGAACCTGCGGATGGTCATGGCGTTGAATATGTTCGATGAGTTTACCGGGAAAGGTGACCAGCTGGACCTGCAGCAGTTCGGATGGCTGCTGGGCATGCCGGTCTGTCCCACGGTGAGCCGCACCGGCGAGGGGATCCCCCACCTGCTGGACACCCTCATCGCGGTATACGAACAGAACGATCCGCGCCTGGCGCGCCACATCCACATCAACCACGGGGTGGAACTGGAAAAGAGCATCAACCGCCTGCAAAACCTGCTTTGGCGGGACAGCTACATCCCGGCGCACTACTCCACCCGCTGGCTTGCCATCAAATTCCTGGAGAACGACAAGGATGTCAACCGCATCCTGGAGGACCGGCCCGGTCGCGATGAGCTGATCGCCGCGCGTTTTGAGGAGGAGCAGCGCCTGCAGAAGTTGCTGGGCGTAGGGGCCGAGAGTGCCATCGTCGATGCCAAATATGCCTTTGTGCAGGGAGCGCTGGCCGAGGTGTACCAGCCTTACATCGCGGAGCGGCCGCGCAGTACCTGGACCGACAAGATTGACGCACTGGTGACGAACCGCTGGCTGGCCTTCCCCATCTTCATCCTGTTCCTGTACGTGATTTTCCAGGCGACCTTCTCCCTGGGGCAGTACCCGATGGACTGGATTGAATGGCTGGTGGGCAAGTTCGGCGAAGGTGTGGGGGCCATCATGACGGACGGCTGGCTGAAAGACCTGGTGGTAAACGGCCTCATTGCCGGTGCCGGAAGCGTCCTGGTCTTCCTGCCCAACATCCTGATTCTGTATTTCTTTATTTCCTTGATGGAGGACTCCGGGTATATGTCCCGCGCGGCCTTCATCATGGAAAAACTGATGCATAAGATTGGCTTGCACGGCAAGTCCTTCATTCCCATGGTCATGGGCTTCGGGTGCAACGTGCCGGCCATCATGGCCACGCGCATCATCGAAAGCCCCAAGAGCCGGTGGATTACCATTGCAATCATCCCGTTCATGTCCTGCGCGGGCCGCCTGCCGGTGTTCGTGTTGCTGGCGGGCGCGTTTTTCCCCCAGGCGCCGGCCCTGGCCCTGCTGGGCATCTACCTGCTGGGCATCGTCCTGGCCATCCTTTCCTCGCTGGTCCTGAGCCGGTTCATCAAGGAGGACGACCTGCCCTTTGTAATGGAACTGCCGCCGTACCGGATGCCTACCTGGAAGGCCATCGCCCGTCACACCTGGGAGAAGGGACGGCAGTACCTGCAGAAGATTGCCACCACCATCATGCTCTGTTCCCTGATTATCTGGGCGCTGGGATACTTCCCGCATAGCGACGCTCCCGACCAGAAGGAACAGTCCTACCTGGCCATGGTGGGGAAGGCCGTCGCTCCGGTCATGGAGCCCCTCGGCTTCAATTGGAAGATGGATGTGGGCCTGATTACCGGCGTGGCCGCCAAAGAACTGGTGGTGAGTTCCCTGGGCGTGATGTATGCGGGGGCCGGAGAGGAAGGCTCGGTCGGCGATGCCCAGTTGCAGGAGACCCTGCGACAGGATCTTACCTTGCCCGCCGCAGTGGCCTTCATGATTTTCATCTTGCTGTATTTCCCCTGCATCGCCACCTTTATCGCCATCCGGAATGAAACCGGCCGGTGGAAATGGGCGATTCTTTGCTGTACCTACACCATTGTCGTGGCCTGGATTGTCGCTTTCCTGGGGAACGTCGTGACAGCGCTGCTGATCTAGTCCTTATGCCTGCCAGGCCGGGTCATTGGCCTTGATATCCTCCCAGAAGGCGGCACGGGCGGTATAGTGGTAGGGAACAACCCAGAGGATACCGATACCCAGGGTAAAGATGCATGCCAACAGGTACCAGCCGATAAAGCTGAGGTCCAGATAGAACAGGTCGAATTTGTGTCCCTTCATCAGCCGGCGGCTCTCGTCGATGGCCTGGTTGGCGCTCAGTTCCGGACGCTCATTCAGGATGTAAAACGTCATGCCGTAGGAATAACACTTGATGAAACCGGGAATGAGAAAAAGGAAGGACCACAGGATAATAAAAACATACATCAGGAATCCACCCCAGACATTGTGCAGCCAATTGTTGAATCCCATTTGGAACATATTCTGGGTGATCCGGTTGTCTCCCGCGACAAGCAGGCTCCGGTGGGCGTTGAAATAGCCGATCGTCAACGGCCAGGAAACCAGGAAACCCAACACGCAAACCCCCGTGGAAAGGCTCACGGGAACAGGGGCCTTTATTCCTGACAGCGCATTGGAAATGGAATAGCCATAGTACGGCCCCAGAATGGCGCCCACAACGACATATAACACAATCACGGCCAATACCGCAGGTGCCCAGTTGCCTTTCAAGGCTGCCAGGGCTTCATTTTTGTAATCCTGATTCTGTTTCATAATCGACTAATTTTTTTCAAATATAGAATTATTATTTTTGTAATCCAAGGCGGAATCCGTATATTTAGAAGAAATTAAGATACCATGAAACCGTTTTTCCATACCCTCCTTGCCCTGGTGGCCGTGCTTCCGTTGCAGGCCCAGGAATATTCCGACACCTATTCTCCCGGGAAGAACAAAATCTACCGGAAAGGATGGATCGATTTCAACAAAAACGGGGTCAGGGATATCTATGAGAATCCGGCTGCGAGGCTGGAAGACCGCATCGAGGACCTGCTGAAGCAGATGACCCTCGAGGAGAAAACCTGCCAGTTGGTCACCCTGTATGGGTATCACCGCGTCCTCAAGGATGAACTCCCCACACCGCGTTGGAAAACCCGGCTGTGGAAGGATGGCGTGGGGGCCATCGACGAGCATCTGAACAGTTTCTACTCCTCCACCAAACCCGCCTATCAGAGCGAGTACACCTGGCCGGCTTCCAAGCACGCCTGGGCCTTGAATACCGTCCAGAAATGGTTTGTCGAGGAAACCCGGCTGGGGATTCCGGTGGATTTCACCAACGAAGGCATCCACGGCAACGAATCCCTCCGCTCTACCGGCTTCCCCACTCCGTTGGGGCTGGGCGCCACCTGGGACAAGGAACTGCTGAACGAAGTGGGACGCGTGACCGGCCGCGAAGCCCGGATGATGGGCTATACCAATACCTATGGTCCCATCCTGGACGTCATCCGCGACCAGCGCTGGGGTCGGTGTGAGGAATCCTTCGGCGAAAGCCCCTATCTGGTGGCCGAACTGGGGATTCAATTTACCCGGGGCCTGCAGGAAAACGTCCTGTCCACGGGCAAGCACTTTCTGGCCTACTCCAACAACAAGGGGGCGCGCGAAGCCGAGGCCCGGTGCGACCCGCAGATGTCGCCCCGCGAACTGGAATACATCCATGCCTATGTCTGGCGCCGGGTGGTCAGCGAGGCCGGCCTCATGGGCGCAATGGTATCGTATAACGACTATGACGGTCTTCCCATGGCCTCCAGCCACTACTGGATGGTGGAACGCTTGCGCGACGAGTGGGGTTTCCGGGGGTATATCGTATCGGACAGCGAGGCGGTGGAGTATCTCCACACCAAGCATCGGACCGCATCGTCCCAGAAAGAAGCGGCCGCGCAGTCCATCCTCGGCGGCATGAATGTCCGCTGCACCTTCCGGGAACCCGATACTTTTGTGCTCCCGCTGCGCGAAGCCATCGCCGAGGGGATGGTGCCGATGGCGGTGATCGATGACCGCGTCCGCGACGTCCTGCGCGCCAAATTCCTTCTGGGTTTGTTCGACGACCCGTACCAGCGGGATCTCAAGGGGGCCGATGAGGAAGTGGAAAAAGCGGAAAATCAGGAAGTTTCCCTGCGCGCATCCCGCGAGAGCGCCGTGCTGCTGAAGAATGACGGCGTGCTGCCGCTGAAGCTCGAGGACCTCAAGCGCATTGCGGTGGTGGGGCCGAATGCGACCGCCATCGAATACGCACGCAACCATTACGGACCGAAAGATATCGACGTGGTGAGCCCGCTGGAGGGCATCAAAGCCCTGGTGGGCGGAAAAGCCGAGGTGGCTTATGTTCAGGGCTGCGACCTCGTGGACCCGAACTGGCCGGAATCCGAATTGTTCCCTACGCCGCTTACCCGTCAGGAACAGGACGGGATAGACGAGGCGGTGGCCCTGGCACGCGAAAGCGACGTGGTCGTGGCCGTGATGGGAGGCTCGCACCGTACCTGCGGCGAAAGCCGGTCCCGGACCTCGCTGGACCTGCCTGGCCGCCAGCGTGACCTGCTGATGGCCCTGCACGCCACCGGGAAGCCGGTGGTGCTGGTGCTGATCAATGGCCGCGCCCTTTCCGTGAACTGGGAAGACCGTAACCTGCCGGCCATCCTGGAGATGTGGTATCCCGGCCCGCATGGCGGGACTGCCCTGGCCGAGGTGCTGTTTGGTGCCTACAATCCGGGCGGCAAGACCACCACGACCTTCCCGCGCAGCGTGGGTCAGATCCCGTTTAACTTCCCTTACAAGCCGCTTTCCCAATCCGACAGCTACCCGGGTCTGGGTCCGGAGGGCAAGGCGGCCCGGGTGAACGGACCGCTCTATCCCTTCGGCTTCGGCCTCAGTTACACCACCTTCCGCTACGCCAACCTGCAACTTGCCGCCGCCCCGGCTTTTGCTGCTGCGGCAGATGCCCCTTCGTCGCAGGAGAACAGGGGATATGCTCCTCTCGTAATCGAGGCCGGTCAGAGCGTGATGGTGTCGGTTGAGGTGACGAATACCGGTGACCTGGCAGGCGACGAAGTGGTCCAACTCTACATCAAAGACGATTGCAGCAGCGTTATCACTTACGAGCGGCAGCTGGCCGGTTTCGAACGCATCCACCTGCTCCCGGGCGAGACCCGTACGGTCACCTTCACCGTAGGTCCTGACCGGATGCAGTTGTTGGACGCCTCCTGCCACTGGGTTGTGGAGCCGGGAACCTTCACCCTCTTCGCCGGCCCTTCCTCCGAAGATCTGCCTCTCTCCGCCTCCTTCCTTGTCCGCTAGGCCCCTTTCGGATACCGGACGGTGAAGCAGGCGCCGCCGAGGTTGAAGGATTTGGAATAGGAAATCTCAGCGTTGCATTTCTCCAGGATGCTCCGGCTGATGGCGAGTCCCAGGCCGGTCCCTTTGCTCTTGGTGGTGAAGTTCGGGGTGAAAAGGCGGCTACGGTTTTCGTCATCCACGCCCGGCCCGTCGTCCTCCACCACAATATCGTAGAAGCCATCTTTCGTAGAATGGCGCAGGGATACCAGCACATGGCCGCGCGGATCCCCTTCGCCGCTCTCCAGCCGGCTCTCCACCGCCTGGATGGCATTGCTCATCAGGTTTACGAACACCCGGGTCAGTTGCGGTTTCGGACCGTGGATAAGGGTGCCTTCCAGGCCCATGTAGGAGAGTTCGATGTCGTCCCGGCTGTCGAACAGGCCGATTTCCTCTTTCAGCAGTTTGTCCAGGTCGAACTCCACCGGGTCCTCGGTGTACAGTTTGGCGAAGGTAGAGAACTCGCTGGCCGTCTCGGCGAGGATGTCGATCTGCGCGAGCACCTCTTTGGAAACATTGTCGAACCGGTCTTCCCACACAGGATTCCCGTTGGTCTTCAGGCGGATGAGCTGCTGGATCTGGAGCTTGATGGGCGTGAGCGGGTTCTTGATTTCGTGGGCCACCTGCCGTGCCATCGTCGCCCAGGCCTTGTCGCGTTCCGCCTGGGTCAGTTGGCGGGTGGAGTCGTACAGGTCGTGTACCATCAGATTATATGCGCGCACGAGGGAAGAAATCTCGTCGTCCCGCTCGTACACAATGTATTCGGGATGATTCAGGTCCGTTTCGTTCATCTTCCTTCCCATCTCCACGAGCGGCCGGAACATCTTGTCCACAACGCGGGCGATGGTGAACCGGGCCAGGATGAGCAGCATGAAGAACAGGGTGAAGATGGACACCGAATGCAGCACGGCTTCGGTTTCGAAATCGTAATTCTTGTCGTTGTACGGTGCGCCCAGGATGGCGATCATGTCACCGTCTCCGTTGAAAATCGGGGCGTACATAAAGTAGCAGGACTGTTTCCCGAATCGCTCCTTGTGAATCCAGTAGCGCATGTGCTCATGGACGATGTTGCGGTACGCATCACCCCGCATGCGGGTGCCCAGCAGCATCCGGTCGAAAATCTCCGGAGTGGTGGAGCGCAACAGCCGGCCGGCGGTGGAATAGAGCGTGATATCGGTCTTGGTAACGCTGCCGGCATCGTCCAAGATTCCCGCGACCTCCTGCGCGGGCAGGTCGGAAAAGTCCTTCACAAAGCGGCTGCGCATCTGCACCAGCGTCTGGATGGCGTTGATTTTGTCGGACATCATGGTCTTCAGGTTGGCGTCGTTTCGCCGGTTCACGAAGAGGACGCTGATGACGGCCATGACAATCAGGGTCAGGACCAGGGAGGCCAGGAGGACAAAGTTGATGCGCGATTTGTAATAGTTTTGCTCGAACAGCTGTGACCTCCGTCGGTGCGACCAGGTCATAAAATAGGTAAGGACGTAGAACAGCAGCAACAGGAAGAAGATGGAAACCAGGTAGTTGGATGCCTCGATTTTCGGACGGGAGATGATAATGGTCTCGTCGTCCGTGATTTCGTTCACGAAACGGGTATAGTGCTTGTCGTCGAAGTTCCCCTTAAAGGTAGCCAGGTGGCCGTTTACATATTTAGCATAGGCGTACCGGGCCGGCAGGATCACCTGGCCCGGGGCGGAATAGCCCAGCAGGCTGGCATAGCCACGGTCTTCCCGGTTGGACTTGGGCTCTACGCCCACGAGGATGCTGCTGCCGCCATAGCGGCGGTTATAGAAATAGAACCGGCCTGTGTAGCGGCCCTGTCCATTGTTGTTCCGCGAGTAATAGAAATAGCTGGAGATGGGCGTTCCGTCGCCGATGCGGTCCTGGATATAGGCCCGCAATCCCGGAGAAAGCGTGCTCCCATCTGTCACGGAAACGGTAATGTCGTTGTTCTGCGCCACCCGTACCAGGTAATTCTCGGAAAGGCGGTTCAGGATGATGCCGGCGCTGTTGTCCAAAGCCGACAGGGAGGCGATGACCGGATCCCTCGCAATGGCTTCCTCCACCTGACGGAGCTGGATTTCCAGGGTGATGTCACGGTCCATGGCCAGGCGCGTCGCCCAGATCTTGACGGTGTTTTCCTCTTTCCTCAGGCCCAGGGTCGCGGTAGCCGCCACCAGATAGACCGATGCCAGGGCGGCAAATACCACGCGGGCGGGCCGGGAGAGCGCATCGAACCGCCAACCCGTCCGCGAACGGATGACCGGTCCCATCAGTTGCAGCAGCAGGGGGATGCACAGCAGCAACAACATCAGCGACAGCAGCACCATGCCCGACCAGGGCGTCAGCCGGTCAAATTTATACAGTTCCAGGCAGATGTTGGAGTTCATGATGATGCTTCGGAGCGAACGATGCACGTGGACGAGAATGCTCAGGAGGACAATCGTCACGCCGCCGACAAAACAGGCGTCGGTGCCCTTCCCCTTCCCATACAGGCGCCGGAAAATATCCATCCTGATGGCATAGGTATAGAGGACTCCCATGAACAGGGACAGGTTCACGATGAGCAGGGTCCCCAGTGAATCCATTAGGGCTCCATCGGCATACAGGGCGGGCGAGAAGAGGGGGGTGCTGCCTTTCAAGGTCCGCCCCCAGAGATAGAACGAACTCATGAAGAAGGCCAGCAAACCCATCAGGATCAGATACGTACGCAGGTTGTGCCGGGCCGTCAGGAGCAGGTAGGAAGCCAGCAGGTAGAGGCCCAGGGCCAGCCAAATGAGTTCGGAATAGGGCAGGACCGGATCCTCCTGCAGGACGTCGTCCATCAGCTTGAAAACCGGTTCCCCGTTCAGCGTCACGGCCGACCCGCCGGCTTCGGACAGGGGTTTGATGGAGAACCGTTTGTCGGGATGGAGTGCGGGATTGATGCCGCCGAAGGTGGCTGTGTTCAGGATTTCCAGACCGGCAATCACCTTGATCCGGCCGTTGCTCCGGCTTTCGGCCAGGTACCACCGCGGACCGAAGTTCTGGAACCGGACCTGCTCGGAAACGTCGGTCAGCGGCGACCGCATCACGTTTTGCAGGTTGTTCAGGTTGCGCATCCGGTTTTGCGGGCTGATATCGTCGCTGAGTACGGTAAACTGGTGCCGCCAGGCGGTGAGGGAATCGTCGGTGTAGCGGTAAACCACCATGTCGCGGGGGAGTCCTTCGAGGTCCATCCATGCGTCTGGATCGCTCTCGAGCGCCCGGTCGATGAATCCTTCCAGCACCGTCATCCGTTCCGATACGGCCGAGCCCATCCGGCGTGCGGCGGCGTCGGTATCGCCCGGGGCGTTGTCGGTCAGCAGCGCCACCGCCATCAAGATGGCGGCCACTGTCATCAGGATCCAGGCCAGCCAGGATATGATTTTCCTGCGTTTCATCCTTCGTGATGATAGGGTTCTCCTTTTAAAATGGTAAAGGCACGGTAGAGCTGTTCCGCAAAAACCGTGCGCACCATCTGGTGGGAAAAGGTCATTTTCGACAGGGAAAGCATCCCGTCCGCACGGGCATAGACCGCCTTGCTGAATCCGTAGGCTCCGCCGATTACAAAGACCAGGTCCCGTCCTTCGCGGGAAAGATGGTCGCCGATTTCCGCTGCAAACGCCATGCTGCGCAGCTCCCGGCCCCGTTCATCGAGCAGGATCACCCGGTCGGCGGGCTTCACGTTTTTCAGGATCAGCTCCCCCTCGCGCTCCTTGATCTGCTCTTTGGACAGGGCGGATACGTTTTTCAGCTGGGGAATCTCTACCAGCGAGAAGGGAACATAATGAGCCAGCCTGGCCGCATACAGCGACAGGCCCTCGCGTACCCACGCGACATCCGTTTTCCCGACGGTGAGCAGAATCATCCGCATATCTTCTACAAAAATAGCAAAGTGGCTCGGATTTTGCAAGTTGGATAACCCGGTATGAAAGCAATTCTCAAGATTGTCGCCCTTTTTTCCGCCCTCCTGCTGGCCGTTGAAGCCCGTGCAGAGGGGGATGATGTGTTTGTCCCCGTCGCCAAATACATCAGTCGGGGCGATGCCGAAAGCCTCACGGCCTGGTTTGCCGACAACCTGGAAATTTCCATCCTTTCCTCGTCCACCGATTCTTCCCGGAGCCAGGCAAGCCGCATCTTGAAGAATTTTTTCAATTCGTATTCACCGCGTTCGTTTGCGATAACCCATACGGCTACCCAGGGGAATTTGAAATATGCCCTCGGAAGATTGAGTGCAGGAGGTGAAGTATTTGAGGTTACGATATTTATGAGCTTTTCCGAGACGGGTTACAAGATCCAGCAATTAAAAATTGACCGTACTCCATAAGTTTTGGCACGGGCTTTGCATTTATGGAAAACCGGTTAGTTTTAGTTAATAATAGGGTTAGAAAAATGGTCGTTTCTTTTCGAAACGGCCTTTTTTTATTACTTTTGTTACATGAAGGTATGTATCCGTTTCATCGCGGCCGTCTTTATTTTGGTATTATCGGCCGTATCCGCCCTGGCTCAGACAACCCGGGTGAAGGGTCGTGTTACCGATGCTTCTACCGGAGAGGGGGTTCCCTTCGTCGCCGTTTACTTCGAGGGAACGACCATCGGCGTATCGTCCGATCTGGACGGCTATTATATGTTGGAAACGCGCGATGCGAACGTGCGGGTGCTGTCGGCCGCGTTGCTGGGGTATGAGACCGCTTCCGTAGAGGTTGTCCCCCGCAAGTTCACGGAGGTGAATTTCCGCCTGAAGCCGGTGTACGATAATTTGAAAGCCGCCATCGTGAAACCGGACAACCGGTACATGAAGTGGATCCTGCGCAACATCGATGCCGCCAAGGACCGCAATAACCCGGAATTGCGGGACCGCTATGATTGCGAGCTCTACACCAAAATGGAGCTGGATATCACCCATCCCGACGACAACATCAAAAAGAGCACGCTGCTCCGGAAGAATTTCGGGTTTATTTTCGATTATGTCGATACTTCCGTGGTCTCGGGTGTCCCGTATCTTCCGGTGATGATGTCCGAAACGCATTCGCACATCTGGCATCAGCGGGATCCGGAAATGCGACACGAAGAAATCCATGCCAACCGCATTTCCGGGATGGAAGACCAGACCGTGGCCGCCCAGTTTACCGGCAACCTCCACATGAAGGTGAACTTCTACAACAACTACATCAATATTTTCGATGTCGAAATGCCTTCTCCGCTATCGCGGGTGGGCTTGATGTACTACAATTATTTCCTGATCGACAGCCTTCATATCGACGGGCGCAAGACGTGGAAGATCCGCTTCCATCCCGTCAAGTCCATCTCCTCCCCGGCCTTTGACGGGGAGATGTCCATCGACTGCAAGGACTTCGCCCTGCGGGAAATGCATTGCAAGTTGAAGAAGGGAGCCAATGTGAACTGGGTGCGTGACCTGGTGGTAGACCAGGAATCCCGCCTGGTCCAGGATTCCATCTGGTTCTGGAAGATGGATAAGATTTATGCCGATTTCTCTGTCGTGAAAAAGGATTCGTCCAAGATGATTTCGTTCCTGGGCACACGGCAGAGTGAGTACAGCGAGCCGGCCTTTGATGGCGTCAAGCAGCCGGGCGTGGGTCTGGTAAGCGGCAATGTACAGGTGGCGAAAGATGCCTTGGACAAGGACGAGGCGTATTGGAATGCCATCCGCCCGTACGAGCTTACCCAGAAGGAGCAGAACATCTACCACATGGTGGATTCCATCAAGAACGTGCCGCTGTATCACGATATCTACAATACCATCGATATGATTATCAACGGGTATTGGAAGGCGGGCAAATTGAGTTACGGACCTTACGCGAAGGTAATCAGTTTCAACCCCTTGGAGGGCGTACGCCTGCAGGGCGGCATCCGGACCACCAAGGAATTCAGCCGGAAAGTGCGGCTCACGGCTTATGCGGCCTATGGATTCAAAGACAAGGCTTTTAAGGGCGGCCTGACGGGGGAATATTTCTTCAGCGTGGCTCCGATGCGTAAGATCACGGCTACGGTGAAGCGCGACGTGGTGCAGTTGGGCCGAGGCTCCAAGGGCTTTGCCGAGAGCAGTATCCTCTCTTCGATTTTCTCGAAACCGGGAGCGCGCAAACTGAGTCCGCTGAACGAGTATTCCATCAGTTACGAGCATGAATGGAATCCGTCCGTCACGACGCTGCTTTCGCTGGAGGCGCGGCGTATCTTCTCCAATCAGTACGTGCCGATGGTGCGGCCGGACGGGTCGGATATCAATTCCATCGGCATGAATATGCTCCGCATGACCAACCGTTTCTCCTGGGACGAGACGGTTACGCGGGGCGTGTTCGAGAAGCTTTATGTGGCCACGAAGTACCCGATTATCATCGTTGACCTGTCCGGGTCCCTCAAGGGAATCGGCGAGAACGAGTATTCCTTCTTCCGTGCCGAGGGCAGCATCAATTATAAGTTGCAGCTGCCGCCGATGGGTACCTCGAAGATTACCCTGTCGGGTGGCAAGATTATCGGCCAGGTGCCTTATCCTTTCTTAAAATTGCATGAGGGTAACGGCTCCTATTTCTTCGACAAGACGGCCTTTTCCTGCATGGAGTATTATGAGTTTGCTTCCGATACTTGGATCACGTTGTTCTGGGAGCATAATTTCAAGGGTTTCTTCCTGGGCAAGATTCCGCTGTTGAAGCGGTTGCAGTGGCGTGAGAACTTTACCTTGAAGGCGGCCTACGGTACGGTGAATGCCCGGAATGACGGCCGTCCCGGCAAGCAGAGCGTGTTCGAAGCGCCGATGCTCTTCCCGGCCGGGATGAACACCCTGGACAAGCCCTATGTGGAAATGGGTGTGGGTATCTCCAATATTCTCAAGATTATCCGTGTAGACTGCTTCTGGCGCTGCACGCACCGCGAACGGGAGAATCCCGTCACCGGCGAGATGGAACCCGTCGCCGGCCGCTTCGTCCTCAACTTCGGCCTGGAACTGCGGTTCTAATCCTTATTTCGCGCGCATAAAGATTTGGACGGGACAGCCGGTCAGGTCGAAGTGCTCGCGGAGCTTGTTCTCCAGGAAACGCTTGTACGGGTCTTTGACGTACTGCGGCAGGTTGCAGAAGAAGGCAAAGGCCGGAAAGGCGGTGGGGAGCTGGGTGATGTACTTGATCTTGACGTACTTGCCCTTCCAGGCCGGCGGAGGATAGTTCTCGATTTCGGGCAGCAGGGCCTCGTTGAGGCGGGCCGTGGGAATCTTCACGGAATAGTTGTTCCAGACATGGGCCACGGCGTCCAGCACATCCATGATGCGCTGTTTCTTGGTGACGGAGGTAAAGATGACGGGCACGTCGTCGAAGGGCGCGAGGCGGCTGCGGAGCGATTTCTCATAATCGCGCAACGTATTGCTGTCCTTGACGAAGAGATCCCATTTGTTCACCACCACCACGCAGGCTTTGCGGTTGCGCTGGATGAGGTTGAAAATGCTCATGTCCTGGGCTTCCATGCCGGAGGTGGCGTCAATCATCAGCACACAGACATCGGCATGCTCGATGGCACGGATGGAACGCATCACCGAGTAAAACTCCAGGTCTTCGCTTACCTTGGATTTCTTGCGCATGCCGGCGGTATCCACCAGCATGAATTCGTGCCCGAACTTGTTATAATAAGTGGATACGGCATCGCGCGTGGTGCCCGCCACCGGGGTGACGATGTTGCGGTCTTCGCCCAGCAGGGCGTTGGTCAGGGACGATTTGCCCACGTTCGGCTTGCCCACGATGGCAATGTGCGGCAGGTCGGTACGATCATCCTCGGCGGGCGCTTCCTCCTTCGGAAGCTGGCGCACCACCTCGTCCAGCAGGTCGCCGGTGCCGCTGCCGTTGGCCGCCGAGATGCTCCACACCTCGCCCAGGCCCAGCGAGTAGAACTGGTACGAATCGTACATTTTCTCGCCGGAATCCACCTTGTTCACCACCAGCAGGACCGGCTTGCGCGAACGGCGCAGCAGGTCGGCGATTTCGGCGTCGTAATCGGTGACGCCCGTGGCGGCCTCGACCAGGAAGAGCACCAGGTCGGACTCCTCGATGGCAATGCTCACCTGCTTGCGGATTTCGCTCTCGAACACATCGTCGGAGTTGGTGGTCCATCCGCCGGTGTCCACCACCGAGAATTCGTTACCGCACCATTCGCATTTGCCGTAGTGGCGGTCGCGGGTGACGCCCGCCGTCTCATCGACGATGGCTTGCCGCATGCCTACAAGGCGGTTGAACAGGGTGGATTTCCCCACATTGGGGCGACCCACGATCGCTACCAGACTCATATTATCGTAATTTTTCGGTTTCGTAGAAACTGCAGCCGGTGCAGGCTTCGCTTACCTCACCGCCGCAGGCTGTCTTGGACGGACGTTCCCGCCCGTGGATGGCTTCTTCCTCCTCGTGCATGCATTTGATGCCGAGCCGGCGCATGTCCGGGTTCTTGCTCACCTCCGTCTCCGGGAACCGGCCCCGGACGATGATGCCGATGCACATTCCCAGAATGCACAGCAGCAACAGCAGGACGGCGGCAAGCAGGGTTTTCATGCGCGTTTAGAAAATGAATTCCGAGCTGATGGGCTCGTAGTTGTACACTTTCTTGATGATGCGGGCGAAGGTGGAGGCCATGGACACGACGCGAATCTTGGAAGTGTCCTTCGAAGGATCGGTCGTGAGCGGAATGGTATCGGTCACGAAGACTTCCTTCAGGGAGGAGCGGTTGATGTTGTCGTAGGCGTGTCCGGAGAAAACGGCGTGCGTAGCACAGGCGCGGATGCTGGCGGCGCCCTTCTCCATCAGCACGTCGGCGGCCTTGCAAAGCGTACCTGCGGTATCGATCATATCGTCCACGATGACCACGTTCTTGCCTTCCACCTCACCGATGGCGGTGATGTTGGCCACGACGTTGGCGCGCTCGCGGGATTTGTGGCAGACGATGACCGGGCAGGCCAGGTCTTTGGCATAGGCGTTGGCGCGCTTGGCACCACCCATGTCGGGGGCAGCGATGGCCAGGTTGTCAATGTGGAGGGATTTCAGGTAAGGAATGAAGACCTTGCTGGCATAGACATGATCCACCGGGATGTCGAAGAAGCCTTGGATCTGGTCGGCGTGCAGGTCACATGTCATCACCCGGTCCACGCCGGCGGCTTTCAACAGGTTGGCCACCAGTTTGGCACCAATTGAGACACGGGGTTTGTCTTTGCGGTCCTGGCGGGCCCAGCCGAAATAGGGGATGACGGCGATGACCTTGTGAGCCGATGCGCGTTTGGCGGCATCGATCATCAGCAGCAGTTCCATCAGGTTGTCGGTGGGCGGAAAGGTGGATTGGATGAGGAAGCAGGTGGCTCCCCGTACACTTTCGGTATAGGCCGGCTGGAATTCACCGTCGCTGAAAGCGGTGACTTCCGACATTCCGAGGTGAATGGCTCCTTCTTCCGCACCGCGGATAGCATTAAGCTCATCAATGACCTTGCCCGCAAAGTCCCGTGAGGCCCTGCAAGCGAAAACTTCCATTCTGTGCTCCATAAACATTAAAGATTTGCAAGTACGTTTTCGATATATGATAAAATGTCTTCCTTTCCGGCGCCGGTCTGAGCCGAGCTGACAAACATCGGCGGCAATTCCTCCCACTCCTCCAGCAGGATCTGCCGGTCTTTCTCCACCTGGGCGGCCAGCACGTTGGGACCCTGCTTGTCTCCTTTGGTGAAAATGATGGCGAACGGCACCCCGTTTTCTCCCAGGTCGCGGATAAAATCCAGGTCGATCTTGCCGATATCGTGCCGCGAATCCACCAGCACGAACAGCAGGACCAGTTCGGGCGAGGCGAGGATATACTCCCGGATGATGCGGGCCAGTTCGGCGCGGGCCGATTGGGACAGCTTCGCGAAACCGTATCCGGGCAGGTCTACCAGGTACCAGCGGTCGTTGATGAGAAAGTGGTTGATGAGTTGGGTTTTGCCGGGGGTGGCCGATGTTTTGGCCAGTTTGCGGTTGCCCGTAAGCATGTTGATGAGCGAAGATTTCCCCACGTTCGAGCGGCCGATAAAGGCGAACTCGGGCAGTTTCCGACCCGGTTTTCCGGAAATCCGGGTGGAACTTCCGGCGAACGTTGCAGACGATATTTTCATGTCGCTCCCTTACAGTTGGCAAATCGCGATGCAAATATAGTAAAAAAATGTTATATTTGTGGGTATGGAAGAAAGGAATTTCATAGACCTCTTTTCCTTGCAGGAACTGATTCGCGGAGGGGTGGAAGACGCCCTTCCCGGGAAGGTGTGGGTCCGGGCTGAAATTTCCGAGATCAAGGTCAAATCCAACGGTCACTGCTACCTGGAACTGTCGCAGGAAAACGACGAGGGGCTGGCGGCCCGCGCGAATGCCGTCATCTGGCGTTCGCGGTATGCCTATATCGGCCGTTATTTCGAAGCGGCGACCGGCAGCCCCCTTTCCAAAGGGCAGGAAGTCCTGCTGCGGGTGCAGGTGACCTATCATCCCGTCTGGGGGCTTACCCTGACGGTGGATGAGGTGGAAGCTGCCTTCACGGTGGGGGAGCGGGAGAAGCAACGCCGGCGTACGCTGGAACGCCTGGCGGAAGAAGGGCTGATGGACCTGCAGGCACGGCTTCGCCTGAGCGAACTGCCCTATTCGCTGGCGGTGGTATCGGCCGAAGACGCCGCAGGCTACGGCGATTTCCGCCGGCATCTGCTCGAAAATCCCTATGGGTTCGCCTATCGGGTGGATCTGTATCCGGCTGCCATGCAGGGAGCCGCCGCCCCGCAGTCCATCGCCGATGCGCTGGCTGCCATCGGAGGGGTGCGTCCGGCCTACGATGCCGTCCTCATCCTGCGCGGCGGCGGTTCGGAACTGGACCTGTCCTGCTTTGACGACTATTCCCTGGCCGTGGCGATCGCCCGTTGCAGCGTCCCCGTTTTTACGGCCATCGGACATGACAAAGACGTGCACGTGGCGGACCGGGTGGCGTTTACGTCCGTCAAGACCCCCACCGCCCTTGCCGACCTGTTCCTGGATGCGACGGCGGCCGAAGACCATCGGCTGGAAACTTATGGACATCGCCTGAAACTGGCGTTCCGCAGCCGCCTGGACGCCCTGGAGGCGCAGGTGGACAAGCTGGAGTTGCGCCTAAAGGCCGGCGATCCGCGCAACATCCTGCGCCGGGGATATTCCCTGGTCCTGGACGAAAAGGGCGTCCGCATCCATTCCGCCTCCGGCCGGCGGAAAGGCGATCACATCCGCGTCCGTTTCGCCGACGGGACGCTGGAAACCGAAGTTACGGAAGTACGACATGAAGAAATTTGATTACCCCGCCGCCGTGGCGGAACTGGAACGCATCGCGGATCAAGTGGAAGATCCCCAAACCTCGTTTGACGACATCCGGGGCCTGGTAGAGCGTTCCCAAAAACTGGTGGACGGATGCCGGAAATACCTGCGGACCGTCCGCGAAACCCTGGAAGAAGATGCGAAAGATTTATGACGAAGACCCCTGGCTGCTTCCCTACAAGGAAGCCATTGATGCCCGACACCGGGCCATTCTGGCCGTGCGGGACCGGTACGCGCCGGACGGACGGCTGAGCGATGCGTTCAACAACCACTTGTATTTCGGCCTGCACCATGAACCGGACGGGACGTGGGTGTTCCGTGAATGGGCGCCGAATGCCGTCCGCATCCACCTGATCGGGGATTGCAACAACTGGAAGCGGACAAAGGCCTATGAACTGTCGCCCCTGGGCGGCGGCACGTGGGAGCTGCGCCTGGACGGAATGTTCCTGAGCCATGGCGAGCTGTATAAACTCTTTATCGAATGGCCGGGCGGCGGCGGCGAGCGCCTGCCGTCGTACGCCACGCGCTGTGTCCAGGATCCGGTCACCAAGGTGTTCTGCGCCCAGGTCTGGGATCCGGATCAGCCCTATGTCTGGAAGTATCCCCGCCCGGCCCGCCGGCCCCATCCGCTCATCTACGAGTGCCACATCGGCATGGCGTCGGAGGAGGGGAAGGTGGCCAGTTTCGACGAGTTCCGCCGCAATGTGCTGCCCCGGGTGGCCGCCCTGGGCTATGACGTCATCCAGATCATGGCCCTGCAGGAGCATCCGTATTACGGCTCCTTCGGTTACCAGGTATCCAATTTCTTTGCCTTGAGTTCGCGTTTCGGCACGCCCGAGGAGTTCAAGGCCCTGGTGGACGAGGCGCACCGGCGCCATATCGCCGTGGTCATGGATATCGTCCATTCGCACAGCGTGGACAACGAGGCCGAGGGCCTGAGCTGTTTCGACGGGCGCGAGGACCTGTATTTCTACAAAGGCCCCCAGGGCCGGCATCCCGCCTGGGGCTCCCGCTGCTTCGACTACGGCAAGGACGAGACCCGGTACTTCCTCCTGTCCAACTGCAAGTACTGGATGACGGAATACAACCTGGACGGCTTCCGATTCGACGGCGTGACCAGCATGCTCTACTGGGACCACGGGCTGGGCCGCGACTTCAACGGTTACGACAATTATTTCAACGAGGGCGTGGATACCAACGCCCTGGTCTATCTGGCCCTGGCCAACCTCCTGGTCCGGGAGATCCATCCGGGGGCCATCACCATCGCCGAGGACGTGAGCGGCATGCCCGGTCTGGCCGCTCCCTTCATCAAGGGAGGCATCGGTTTCGGCTTCCGCATGGCCATGGGCATCGCCGACCATTGGATCAAATGGATCAAGGAGAAAACGGACGAGCAGTGGAGCATGGGCGAGATCTGGCACGAACTCACCAACAAGCGTGCCGATGAAAAGACCATCAGCTATGCCGAGTGCCACGACCAGGCGCTCGTGGGCGATAAAACCATCATTTTCAGGCTGATGGACAAGGAAATGTACACGGCGATGAACATCGGCTCTGAGAACCTGACGGTAGATCGCGGCATCGCCTTGCACAAGATGATCCGCCTGGTGACCCTGGCCACCAGCGGAGGCGGCTACCTCACGTTCATGGGCAACGAGTTCGGTCATCCCGAATGGATCGATTTTCCGCGGGAGGGGAACCAGTGGTCTTTCCATTATGCCCGTCGCCAATGGTCGCTGGAAGACAGCGATTCCCTTCGTTACGGACAATTGCGGAATTTCGATGAAGACATGGTGCATCTGTTTAAAAAACAGGCGCTTTTGGACGATTCTCCCCAATTGATCAAAGCCGACGAGGGAGATCATGTTTTGATTTTCCGAAGGAAAAATTGTATTTTTGCATTCAATTTCCATCCCGTCGAATCCTACACCGGTTACGGAGTAGCGGTTCCGGATGGTTTGTATATATCGGTCCTGGATTCGGACGACAGCCGTTACGGCGGCTTCGGACGGCTTCAGCGCGGGGAGATTCACTGGACGCAGGATGGCCAGCTGAAAGTGTACCTGCCCGCCCGTACCGCTTTGGTATTGATGAAAAAAGTCGATTGACATGGCATATTTGAAGTTCAACAAGGCCGAACTGGTGAATCTGTCTTATTCGCTCAAGCGGGAAATCATTTCCGCGAACAAGACGGGGGCGATTTGCAACACGTCCATCGTTACCTGTAATACGCGCCGCTATCACGGTCTCCTGTCCGTTCCGGTGGATGCGTTCGGGGGAGCGTTGCACCTGTTGCTGTCGTCGCTGGACGAGAGTCTGGTGCTGGGCGGAAAGCGGTTCAATCTTGGCATTCATTGCTATGGGGACATCTATGAACCCCGCGGCCACAAATACATCGTGGATTTCTACCTGGATCCCATCCCCCGTATCGTGTACCGGGTGGGAGAGATTTTATTGCAGAAGACGATCCTGCTTACCCCTGATCACGACCAGGTCCTCCTGCGCTACGAATTGCTGGAGGCCCCGGCCCCGGTGGTGCTGGAACTGAAGCCTTTCCTGGCCTTCCGCAACCTGCATGCCCTGACGCAGGAGAACGCAGATGCCCGGACCGAGGCCGATGAATGCGACGGGGGCGTGTCTTTCTGCCTGTATCCGGGCTTCCCGGACCTGCACCTGCAGGTGAGCGATTCGTCGGCAGTCTTCCACAGCAGTCCCTGCTGGTACAAGGGCATTACCTATTCCGACGAATACCGCCGCGGCTTCGACTGCAAAGAGGACCTCTTCGTCCCCGGCTCGTTCGAGGCACGGCTGAAACCGGGAGATTCCCTGGTCTTTTCCGCTTCGGTGGACGAGATGAAACATACCCAGCTGAAGCGCCGTTTCTCGGCCTATCAGGCCAAGATGCAGGACGTGGAAAGCTACCATGACCAGCTGGTGCGCTGGGCCGACCTGCTGATACGCGAACGCCATGGCCGCAAGCAGATTACCGCCGGTTTCTCCTGGATGACGACGGGCCTCCTGCGCGAGACCTTGTACACCCTGCCCGGCCTGACCCTCTATGCCCGTGACGACAAGGCTTCCTTCGAAGAGATCCTGGACAACCTGATTGAGGACGAGCAGGAACGCCTCTTCCACCGGACTACCCAGGTGGAGGCCCCGCTGCGCCTGGCCGACTGCCTGCAGCAGTACATCGAATGCGGCGCCGATCCCCGCAGGGTCTGGAAGAAATATGGCGCCACGATGATGCGGGTGGTGGAAAGTTACGGACCCGGCCGCCGCAAAGAGGTGGCCCTTCATCCCAACGGCCTGGTCTGGGCCCAGATGGATCACGTGGCCCTGTCCTGGATGAATGCCTATATCAACGGGGAACCGGTTACCGAGCGTGCCGGTTACCAGGTGGAAACCAATTCCTTCTGGTACAATTCCCTGTGCTTCTCCATCGACATGGAAAACCGGTACGGTCCGAAGGACGGCGAATTTGTGAAACGCTGGACGCCGGTCCGCGACAAGGCGCGGGAAAGCTTCATGGAGGTGTTCTGGGATCCCCGGCAGAAATTGCTGGCCGACTATGTGGACGATTCCGGACGCCACATGGATATCCGTCCCAATATGCTCTATGCCCTCCGGATGCGGTATTCCCCGGTGGACGAAGAACTCGCCCCCCTCATCCTGAAGGTGGTGGACAATGAACTGGTAACCCGCCGCGGCATCCGCACCCTGTCCCCGCGCGACGTGCGGTACAAAGGGGTTTACGAAGGCACGCAGATCGAACGTGACCTGGCCTATCACCAGGGATGTACGCGTCCGTCGCTGCTGGGCGTCTATGTCGATGTCTGTTTCAAGGTGCGCGGCGCGGCCTTCCTGAACAAGGCCGAGTGGCTGGTGAAGGGCTTTGCCGAAGATCTTTCCAAACACGGCGTGGGCGCCTTCTCGGAGCTCTACGACGGAGATCCGCCGCACGAGCCGCACGGCGCCATCTGCTCGGCGACCGCCATTGCCGCCCTGCTCACCGTGGAACTGCGCATCAAACGCTATAAGGAGGAAATGAAATGAGAGTGCTGATGTTTGGTTGGGAGTTCCCTCCGCATATCGCCGGAGGACTCGGGACGGCCTGCTACGGTATCGTCAAAGGCTTGGCATACAACGGGGTGGAGACCCTGTTCGTGATGCCGTCGGCCTCGGGTGACGAAGATACCGAAGCGGCCACCATCATTAATGCGAGCGACGTGCCGGTGGATACGGTTTCCACCTCGGTCGAGGATTTCCTGGACAAGGTTAAATTCATCCATATCGGCACCAATATGCTCCCGTATATCAATCCGGAGGAGTTCAGTTCCATCGTGGAGGAGGAACGCCGCCGGCAGGTGAAGGATTTCCGCATCCAGTACGGTCAGAAATACAAATTTTCCGGGAAATACGGGGCCAACCTGCTGGAAGAAGTGGCCCGTTACGCCATGGTGGGCGGTACCATCGCCATGGAACGCCGGGATGAATTCGACATCATCCATGCACACGACTGGCTGACCTACATGGCCGGCATCGCGGCGAAGGAACTGACCGGCAAGCCCCTGGTGGTCCACGTCCATGCCACGTCTTACGACCGCGGGGACGAGAACCACATCGACACCCGCGTGCTGGATATCGAGAAGCGCGGCATGCTGGCAGCCGATAAGGTGGTGACGGTGAGCGACCTCACGCGGGGGATCGTGATCAACAAGTACGGGATCGATCCCGCCAAGGTGGTCACCGTTCACAATGCGGTGGATTTCAGCGGCCGGGAGAACCTGCAGGTGGAACGCGGCATCCGCGACAAGGTGGTTACCTTCCTGGGCCGCATCACCTTCCAGAAGGGCCCCGAGTATTTTATCGAGGCGGCGGCGAAGGTGCTCAAACGCACCAGCGGCGTCCGCTTTGTCATGGCCGGCAGCGGCGATATGATGAACCGTTGCATCCGCCATGTCGCCCGCCTGGGCATATCGGACCGCTTCCACTTCACGGGATTCCTCCGCGGAACGGATGTGCAGAAGATGTTCGCCCTTTCGGATGTATACGTGATGCCTTCTGTCTCGGAGCCGTTCGGGATCTCTCCGCTGGAAGCCATGCGGACGGGCGTCCCGTCGGTGATTTCGCGCCAGAGCGGTGCGGCCGAAGTGCTGAAATATGCCTTTAAGGTGGATTTCTGGGATGTCGATGCCATGGCGGACCAGATTTACGCCCTTCTCCAATACCCCGCCTTGGCAAAGTTCGCCGCCAAGCAGGGCTTCGATGAGGTGAATACCCTCAAATGGAACGCCGCAACGGCGAAATTGAAGAAAGTTTATGAAAGTGTACTAAAACAATAGCGTATGAAAAAGTCGGTCTGTCTATATTTCCAGGTCCACCAGCCCACGCGGCTGCGCCTGTACAGGTTTTTCGATATCGGCAAGGATTCCCACTACTATGACGATTTTGCCGACCGGACCATCCTCAAGCGGGTGGCACAGAAGTGCTATCTGCCGATGAACCAGTTGCTGCTGGATGTCATCAAGCAGCAGAAAGGGGCATTCAAGGTGGCTTTTTCGCTCTCCGGCAGCGTGCTGGAGCAGTTTGAGCGCTATGCCCCCGAAGTGATTGATTCGTTCCGCGCCCTGGCCGATACCGGCTGCGTGGAATTCCTGGCCGAGACCTATTACCACTCCCTGGCCTCGCTGGCTTCGGAGGCCGAATTCAGCCACCAGGTGCTCAAACACAAGGCCTTGGTGGAGCAGCTCTTCGGCCAGACGCCGAAAACGTTCCGGAACACCGAGCTCATCTATTCCGACAGCATCGGCAAGCAGGTCTATCAGCTGGGCTTCAAGACGATGCTTACCGAGGGCGCCCGCCATATCATGGGTTGGAAGAGCCCGGACTATGTATATTCCTGCGCCGAGCAGCCCAAACTGAAACTGCTGTTGCGGAACTACTCGCTCAGCGACGACATTGCTTTCCGTTTCTCGGACAAGGGTTGGAAAGACTGGCCCCTGACGGCCGAGAAATACCTTTCCTGGCTGAAACAGTCCGAAGGGGAAATCATCAACCTCTTCATGGATTACGAGACCTTCGGGGAGCACCAGGCTGCCTCCAGCGGCATTTTCGACTTTATGCGTTATCTGCCGGAGGCCATCACGCAGGATGGTACCTTCGAGTTTGTCACGCCTTCCCAGGCGGCCCGCAAACACAAGGCCGTGGCACCCATCGATGTGCCGCAAACCATCTCCTGGGCCGACGAAGAGCGCGACGTGACGGCCTGGCTGGGCAATGAGCTCCAGCAGGATGCCTTCAACAAGCTCTACGCCCAGACAGAAAAACTCTCCATCCTGAACAATCCGACCCTCTGGGAGGACTTCGGTCACCTGCAGGAGAGCGACCATTTTTACTACATGTGCACAAAATTCTTCTCCGATGGGGAAGTGCACAAGTATTTCAACCCGTATGATACGCCCTATGAGGCATTTATCAATTATATGAATGTGTTGAGTGACTTTATCATCCGCGTGAATGACGCCCTGACGGTTTCGACGCCGGAGGTCGCCGCGCCCGCGAAAAAGAAGACGGTCACGAGAACGAAAAAAAAGTAAAACGAAAAAAAACGAATGAGTTACGAAAGAATTGCCGTTAACCAGCCCTCCTGGCAGAGCGTGATGGTCACCCGTCACCTCCCGGCCGAAATCAATGGTCTGGAGCGCCTCTCCAAGAATCTGTGGTGGTGCTGGAATGAGGATGCAAAAGCGTTGTTTAAACTGATAGATGAGGATGTCTGGCACCGGAGCGGACACAATCCGATGGATGTTCTGGATACCGTCAGCCTGAAACATTTCAAGGCCCTTGCACAAGATAAAGAGTTCCTGAAAGCCTACAACAAGGTGATGCAGGAGTTCGACAATTATATGGCGCTGAAGGCGGACCGGAAGGATCCTTCCATCGCGTATTTCTGCATGGAATATGGCCTGGACGCTTCCTTGCGGATCTATTCCGGCGGCCTGGGTATCCTGGCCGGCGACTACCTCAAGGAAACCAGCGACATGAATGTAAACCTGGTGGCGGTGGGCCTTCTGTACCGTTTCGGCTACTTTACGCAGGTTTTGTCCTCCCATGGCGACCAGGTGGCCCGGGACGATGCCCAGGACTTCCTGAAGATTCCGGCCGAGCCGGTGCTGGACGCTTCCGGCAACTGGGTCACGACCACGGTGACCTTCCCCGGCCGTACCCTGACCGCCCGTATCTGGAAAGTGGCGGTGGGCCGTACGGACCTGTACCTGCTGGATGCCGATTATGAAGCCAACAGCGCCGAAGACCGCCAGGTTACCTGGCACCTGTACGGCGGCGACTGGGAGAACCGCCTGAAGCAGGAAATCCTGCTGGGCATCGGCGGTATCCGTGCCCTGCGCGCCCTGGGCCTCAACCCGACCATCTATCACTGCAACGAGGGTCACGCCGCCTTCATCGGCCTGGAACGCTTGCGTGAATACATGCAGAACGACCACCTGGACTTCGAGGAAGCCCTGGAGGTGGTGCGCGGATCGTCCCTCTTTACCACGCATACGCCGGTGCCCGCCGGCCACGATGCGTTCGAAGAGAACATGATGCGCCGGTATTTCGGCCATTATCCGCAGCGGTTCGGCATTGACTGGGAGCGCATGATGAGCCTGGGCCGCCTGAATCCCCGCGATCCGGAAGAACGCTTCTCCATGAGCAAGCTGGCCGCCAACATTTCGCAGAACGTCAACGGCGTGTCCATGCTGCATGGACAGGTGTCCCGCGACATCTTCTCCAGCCTCTACCCGGGTTATCTGCCCGAGGAGCTATATATAAGCTATGTGACCAACGGCGTGCATTATCCCACGTGGACGGCCAAGGAATGGAAAGCCATCCATGCCAAGGTCTTCGGGGAGGAATTCAAGACGCACCATTACGACAAAAAGTGTTTCGAAGGCATTTACAAGGTGGGCGATGAAGAGATCTGGAACGTCCGCAAACAGTTGAAGCGGCATCTCATCGAAGTCATCAACGAGAAGCTGTCCGATCCTTCCCTGGGCAACCACTACTCGCCGAAGGAGATTGTGACCATTCACGATACGCTGCGGGACGATGTGCTCACCATCGGTTTCGCCCGCCGGTTCGCGACCTACAAACGGGCGACCCTGCTGTTCAGCGATCTGGACCGCCTGGATGCCATCGTGAACGATCCCAAGCGTCCGGTGCAGTTCATCTTTGCGGGCAAGGCCCACCCGGCCGATAGCGCGGGACAGGACCTGATCCGCCAGATTATTGCCATTTCCAAGCAGGAACGCTTCATCGGAAAGATCGTGTTCGTGCCCGGATACGATATCTGGGTGGCCAAGCGCCTGGTGCAGGGCGTGGATGTGTGGCTGAACAATCCCACGCGTCCGCAGGAAGCCTCCGGAACGTCCGGCGAAAAGGCTGCGATGAACGGCGTGATGCATTTCTCCGTCCTGGACGGCTGGTGGGTGGAAGGCTACAAGGAAGGTGCCGGCTGGGCGCTTCCGCAGGAGACCATGTACAATGACAACAACTACCAGAATGAACTGGACGCCGCTACGGAATACGCCATTATCGAGAACGAAATCGCCCCGGCTTATTACGATATCGATCCGGTCACGGGACGCTCGTCCAAGTGGATCGGATACATCCGCAACACCATTGCGCAGGTGGCCTGCAACTTTACCACCAACCGCATGCTGACGGATTATCTGAACCAGTATTACGACCCTCAGGCGGCCCGAACGGCCGAACTCTGCGCCGACGATTTTGCCCAGGCCAGGAAGATCGCGGCCTGGAAGAAGCACATGCGTGCCGAATGGTGGAATGTTCAGGTGGTGTCCTATACCCAGCCCGATGCTTCTTACAGCCTCTCTCCGACCAATAGCCTGGAGTCTGAGGTGGTGTTGCGGATCGGGGACCTGGATCCGAACGAAATCGGTGTGGAGATTCTCTTTACGACAACCGGGAAAGACGGCCGTCAGCATATTCGCGATGTGGCTGAGTACGAGGTGGTTGAATGCAACGCCGGCGTAGCCCGTTACCGGGCGTCCATCCTGCCGGAGCGCACGGGTATGTACCAGGTGGCAACGCGGATGTACGCCAAGAATCCGTTGCTGCCGCACCGCCAGGATTTCGAGCTGGTTCGTTGGCTGTAAGGGAACGATGATTGTTGCAACCGGTTTTTTCGACGGCGTCCATCTGGGACACCGTCAGGTGATCCGGCAGCTTGTCGAAACGGCTGCGGCCCGGGGGGATGAGAGCATGGTGCTCACCTTCTGGCCGCATCCGCGTACCGTCCTGCAGGATGATGCGCGCAGTCTCCGCCTGCTTTCTACCCTGGCCGAAAAGAAGGCGCTTTTGACGGAATTGGGCGTGGACCATGTGGAGGTCCTGCCCTTTTCGCGGGAGTTTAGCCGCTGGACGGCGCGGGAGTATCTGGAGGAGGTGGTCATCGGCCGGTATGGCGGCCGCGCCATCCTGCTGGGCTACGACAACCGGCTCGGTTCCGACGGGCTCGCCCCGGAAGAAATCGCCCGCCTGGCCGCATCCCTTGGCCTGGATGTGATTCGCCCGGAGTGCGTGGCCGGTCCCGGTCCGCTCCGCAGCGGAAATGCCGGCCGGAGTTTGGCGCCGGAAGGGGCGATCAGCTCGACGAGGATCCGGAAGGAACTGGAAGAGGGCCGGGTGGAAGAAGCGGCCGCGATGCTGGGCTATCCCTACCGCCTGCACGGCGTGGTGGTGGCCGGAAACCGGCTGGGCCGCACCATCGGTTTCCCCACGGCCAACATGCAGCTCTACGAGCCGCTGAAACTAGTTCCCGCCAACGGGGTTTACCAGGTGAAAGTGGAGACGCTGGGTCAGACCTATACCGGCATGTGCAACATTGGTGTTCGCCCTACCGTGGGGGCCGGAAACGCCCGTACCATTGAAACGCATATCCTTGATTTTAACGAAGATATATACGGTCTTGACATTACCATCTCCTTCTTGCGGAAGGTGCGGGACGAACGTCGTTTCGATTCCCTGGACGATTTGCGCGCGCAGTTGGAGAGAGACCGTGCATTTTGTTTTCAATAATTTTTTATTTATCTTTGCACAACAGGGTTCTGCACATTTGGGCAGGACTCCTTTTTAATTGTTTGTGCTTTAGTTTTAGTAGCAAATGGCAGACATTCATTATATGACCCAGGACGGTCTTGAGAAGCTCAAGAAGGACCTGGCGGACGCCTTGGCCAAGCGCCCCGAGATCTCGGCGGCGATTGCCGAAGCGCGCGAGAAGGGCGATCTCTCCGAGAACGCCGAATACGATGCGGCCCGCGAAGCGCAGGGGCTGCTGGAAATCAAAATAGCCAACCTGAAGAACCTTATCGCCAATGCCAAAATCATCGATGAGTCGCAACTCAGTACCGAGAAGATTCAGCTGATGAACAAGGTGAAGATCCGCAACCTGGCGAACAAGGCCGTGATGGAGTTCACCATTGTCGGGGAGACCGAGGCGGATTTCGCCCACGGCAAGCTGGCGGCCACGACGCCCATCGGACGGGCACTCATGGGCCATTCGAAAGGCGAAGTGGTTGAGGCTCAGGTCCCTTCGGGTGTGATGAAATTTGAAATCCTGGACATTACCCTGTAAGATGGCAACGATTTTTACCCGGATCGCAAACGGTGAGATTCCTTCGTACAAGGTGGCGGAGGATGCTGATTTCTATGCTTTTCTGGATATCAATCCCCTGGCAAAGGGCCATACCCTCGTGATTCCCAAACACGTGGAGGACGACTATATCTTCCACCTGGACGAGCAGACCTACGCCGGCCTTTGGGCCTTTGCCCGCAAGGTTGCGGTGGCTTTGAAAGCGGCTGTTCCCTGCCAGCGGGTGGGGGTTTGCGTGCTGGGCATGGAAGTCCCGCACACCCACATCCACCTGGTTCCGCTCCAGTCCGAGAAGGATCTGAATTTTGCCAATCCCCGTGCCGTCGTAACGCCCGAAGAAAACGCCCGTATCGCGGCATCCATCCTCAAAGAGTATGAGAATCTGTAATGCTTTTGCGGCCGTGCTGGCCGCCATGCTGGTGCTGGCATCCTGCTCGAACAAGGCGGTGGTGCGCGGTACCGTGGACGGTCTCTCCGAAGGTGAGGTCGTTGTCAAACTCCTGGATTTCAACAAGTTTAAAGTTCTTGATACGCTTAAGACGGGCAAGGACGGCAGCTTCTGCTACCGGGTCGATGTCAAACCCGGAGATCCGGATTTCGTGTACCTGTTCCGGGGCGAGACGTCCCTGGCGGGTCTCCTGCTGCAGCGTGGCGACCGGGTAACCGTTCAGTGCGATACCCTGGGAAACTATTCGGTTGAGGGATCGGAGGAAAGCGCGCTCCTGTGCCGGGTAGATACCGATTTCGCCTCCTTCCTGAAGGACTTCGAGGCATCGGAGAATCCGAAGGAACTCACCCGGAAATACATCGACTTTTATCGGAACAGCGTCCGTTACATCCTGGAACATTCGCACTCGCTGACCGTGATTCCGGTGCTGTACCGCGAGGTGAATCCGAACCTGCCGATCTTCGGCCAGCGGACGGATGCCATCCACTTCATGAACATGCGGGACTCTCTGCTGACGGTTTATCCCGATTCCCGCTACGTGAAGGCATTGGAAAAGGAAGCGGCGCGTCGGGAAAACCAGCTTTCCATGACTTATCGCATCATGAATGCCGAGACGCTGGGCTATCCGGACCTGGAATTGCCCGACCAGTTTGGCAAGAAGGTGAAACTGAGCGAGGTAGATGCCAAGGTGGTGATGCTCTATTTCTGGACGGCTGCCGATGCAACCCACAAGATGCAGAATCTGGATGTGCTGAAACCCGTGTACCAGGACTTCCACAACAAGGGTTTTGAAATCTATGCCATCTCGCTGGATACCGACAAGGCTGTCTGGGCCCGTGCCGTGGAGAACCAGAAACTGCCGTGGATCAATGTCTGCGATGGTTTGGGCCTGGGCTCTCCCTCTATCCGGATGTACAATGTACAGCAGGTTCCTTCCGCCTTCTTCCTGGTGGACGGTGAACTGAAAGTACGCGCCTGGAAGAACGAGTCCACCCTGCGCAGTGCGGTTTCCGATTTGTTGAAATAAGGATTAGAACAGTTTCTTGCGGCTTACGGTTGCAATGAAGTCTTTCAGATAGGACGGTTCGAAGTACGCAATGTCTTCGAACCGTTTTTCGTCCCAGGCCTTGCAGGCGGGGACGAGCATCGAGCCGGCCTTGGGCCAGGCTTCGGCGAAATGGGCGTTGGGATGGGTCAGGACGGGTGCGCACTTGACGGCACCGTCGCCCACAAAGAGGACGGGACCCTCGTCCAGAATCTCCGCAAAACTATTGGCTTCAATGACTTGCGGGCGCGTTTCGGATTGCGCGACGCCATCGGCCGAAAAGACGGCGGTATAGACCTCCATGCGGCGGGCATCCACCATGGGCACGATGTGGCGGCAGCCTTCCGGCAGCAGCCCCTCTTCGATCGCCTGGCGGCAAAGGGTCTCCAGGGTGCCCACGCTCAGCAGGGGAATGCCGGCGCCGAAGCAGAGTCCCTTGGCCGTGGAAACGCCCACGCGCAGGCCCGTGTAAGAACCCGGGCCGCGTCCTACGCAAACGGCGCTGCAGTCTTTAACCTTGAGTCCGCGCTCGTCCAGGAGGGCTTTGACAAAGGGGGCGGTGAGGGCGGCATGCTCGCGGGTGCCGGAACTCTCCCGGCTGGCCACGATGCGGCCGTCTTCGGCCAGGGCGGCCGAACAGAGCGAGGTGGAGGTTTCAATAAACAGGATCCGGACCATGGCTTGTTACGGGAGGAGCAGTTTCTTGAAGAAGGGGAAGACCTGGCAGGTGAGGTCTTTGAGCCCGGTATAGAGGAAGGAACCGTCCAGGACGGCCGGTTTTACCAGATGGACCTTCAGGTTCAAGGCATGGAAGAGGACGATGAGCACGCCCACGATGATGGCCGTCTTGATGAGGGCGAACACCAGGCCCAGCAACTTGTCCAGCCAGCCCAGCATGGCCAGTTTGAGCACGCGCTCAAAGACGTTGCCCAGCAGGGAAAGCAGGAAAATGACCAAGGCGAGAACAATGATGAACGCGATGACGTCCATGTAGGTGGGGGAGATGTCGAAATATTTTAATAGCCAAATGCTTAAGGGCTCCGAGAAGTTCCAGGAGAACCAAATACCCACCACCAGGGCCACCAGACCCATGGCTTGTCTGACAAATCCTTTTTGCAAGCCCAGGACCAGAGCCGGGACAAAGCAAACAATCAGGAGTAGATCTACTGCGTTCATTTGCGAATCAAGTGTAAAATATGTATCTTTGTTGATTCAAAGACAGTGCAAAATTATACAAAATTTATGACATTCAACGAATATAAGGGGCTGGATCTGGTTGCGACCGGAAATGAGATGCTGGAAATGTGGCGTCGGGAAGATGCTTTCCGCGCATCGATGCGTTTGCGTGAAGGGGCCCCGAAGTTCATTTTCTTCGAAGGTCCGCCGTCGGCCAATGGCAAACCGGGCATCCACCATGTGATGGCCCGCTCCATCAAGGACGCCATCTGCCGCTACAAGACGCAGACCGGTTTCCAGGTGGCCCGCCGGGCCGGCTGGGATACGCACGGATTGCCTGTGGAACTGGGTGTAGAGAAGAAACTGGGCATTACGAAAGCCGACATCGGCACCAAGATTTCTGTCGAAGAATACAACGCCACCTGCCGCAAGGAGGTGATGAAATATACCGCCGAATGGGTGAACATGACCGAACGCGTTGGCTACTGGGTGGATATGGACGATCCGTACATCACCTATGACAACCGTTACATCGAGACCTTGTGGTATCTGCTGAAGAAGATTTACGACAAGGGGCTGCTCTACAAGGGCTACACCATCCAGCCGTATTCGCCTACCGACGGCACGGGTCTCAGTTCGCACGAACTGAACCAGCCCGGCTGTTACCGGGATGTGACCGATACCACGGCCACCGTTCAGTTCGAGATCATCAAGGACGGCGTCAGCCAGCCTTTGTTCGATGTGGAAGCCCTGCCGGTCTTCTTCCTGGCCTGGACCACCACGCCGTGGACCCTGCCTTCCAATACGGCCCTCTGCGTGGGACCGAACATCGAATATGTCCGGGTCCGCAGCCAGCATCCCTATACGGGTGCCGAGGCCATTTATGTGGTGGCCAAAGACTTGGTAGCGAGCATCTTCGACCCCAAACGCAATCCGGGAACCGTGCTGGAAGGAAGTTTTCCGGGCAAGGACCTCGCCGGCATCAAGTACCATCAGCTGATTCCCTGGTTCAAACCGGTAGAAGGAGAGGCGTTCCGGGTAATTCTGGGCGACTATGTGACCACGGAGGATGGTACGGGTATCGTGCATATCGCCCCGACTTTCGGTGCGGACGATAAACGGGTGGCGGCTGCGGCCGGCATTCCCGGTATCATGCCGATAGACAAAGACGGCAACCCGCAGGCACAGGTGGACCGCCAGGGACGATTCTATCGCCTGGAAGACCTGGATCCGGACTATGTGTCCCGCTTCGTGGATCCGTCATACAAGGAATTCGCCGGCCGTTATGTCAAGAGCGGCTTTCTGAAATATTTCGAAGGGAAAGAGGAAGAAACTTCGCTGGACGTGGACCTGTGCCTGATGATGAAGGCCGACGGCCGTCTGTTCAAGATGCAGAAGCACGTTCACAGCTATCCGCACAGCTGGCGCACGGATATGCCGGTCCTGTATTATCCGCTGGACTCCTGGTTCATCAAGGCGACGGCGGTCAAGGACCAGATGGTGGCCCTGAACAAGACCATAACCTGGAAGCCGGAATCCACCGGAACCGGCCGTTTCGGACAGTGGCTGGAAAACATCCAGGACTGGAACCTGAGCCGCAGCCGTTTCTGGGGTACGCCGCTCCCGATCTGGCGCACCGAAGACGGCCGCGAAGAGGTCTGCATCGGATCGGCCGCGGAACTGTATGCCGCAATCGACAAGGCGGTGGATGCCGGTATCATGCCGTCCAATCCGTTGAAAGACAATGGGTTCGATCCTGCCGACCCGTCCCTCGAAAACTACAACCGGATAGACCTTCACCGTCCGTTTATGGATCAGGTTTACCTGGTTTCTCCCAGCGGGAAGAAGATGACCCGCGAATCCGACCTGATTGACGTTTGGTTCGATTCGGGTGCCATGCCGTATGCCCAGGAGGGCCTGCGGAACCTCGGCAAGGAGAACTTCGGCGCTACGGCCGACTTCATCGCGGAGGGCGTGGATCAGACACGCGGCTGGTTCTATACCCTGCACGCCATCCATACCATGATTTCGGGTACCCCGGCCTTCAAGCGCGTCATTTCCAATGGCCTGGTGCTGGACAAGAACGGCAACAAGATGTCCAAACGACTGGGAAATGCGGTGGATCCATTCGACCAGCTGGACAAATACGGGGCCGATGCCCTGCGTTGGTACATGCTGACCAACGCCCAGCCGTGGGATAACCTGAAGTTTGACGAATCGGGCGTGGACGAAGTGCGCCGCAAATTCTTCGGCACCCTCTTCAATACGTACAAACTATTCGCCCAGTATGCCAATGTGGACGGATTCGATCCGGCCGCTCCCGCCGTTCCGGTGGCGCAGCGTCCCGAAATCGACCGCTGGGCGCTTTCCAAACTGAATACGCTCGTGTCCCAGGTGCTGGCCGCCTATGAGGATTACGATATCACCACGGCCGGCCGCCTGATCCAGGACTTTGTCTGCGACGAGGTGAGCAACTGGTATGTCCGCCTGAACCGCAAGCGCTACTGGGGTGGCGAGAAAGGGGCCGACAAGGATGCCGCCTACCAGACCCTTCACGAGATTCTGGTGAAAGTGGCCGTCCTGGGTGCCCCCATCGCACCGTTCTATATGGACCGCCTGTACCGCGACCTGACCGGGTCCGCCACGTCGGTTCATTTCGTGCTGATGCCGAAGGTGGCCGCGGAGCAGATCGATGCCGATCTGGAGGAGAGCATGGCGCTGGCCCAGAAGGCCTGCTCGCTGGTGCACTCGCTGCGCAAACTCCATCACCTGAACGTCCGCCAGCCGCTTTCCAAAGTGGTGGTTCCGGTCATCTCCGAGAAGGTCCGCTCCCAGTTGGGCCGTTTCTCCGACCTGGTCCTGGGCGAGGTGAACGTGAAGGAACTGGAATTCATTGCCGACACCACCGGCATCCTCACCCTGAAGATCAAACCGAACTTCAAGACGCTTGGAAAGGTCTATGGCAAACGGATGAAAGAGATTGCCGCAGCCTTCGCCGGATTGGACCAGGCGACGATTTCCGCCATTCAGCGGGCCGACCTGGCCGGTTCAGACTATACCCTTGCCCTTCCGGAGGGCGACGTGGTCCTGCATCCGGACGATTATGAAATCAGCTCGGAAGACATGCAGGGCTGGGCGGTGGCGACGGAAGGTTCGCTGACGGTTGCACTGGACCTGGTGGTAACCGATGAGCTGCGTTGCGAGGGTGTGGCCCGCGAACTCGTGAACCGGATCCAGAACCTCCGCAAGGACAGCGGATTCGATATTACCGACCGGGTGGATGTGGTCCTTTGCCCGGGTTGCGCGGATGCCGACCTGGAGACCGCCGTGGCCTCTTTTAAGGAATATATTTGCGCCCAAACCCTGGCGCGCTCGCTTTCGATCGGCCCGGCCGACGGCGGCGTTCCGGTGGAATGGGAAAATGGAAACATGATAATCAAAGTAACCCGCTAAACGTTATTCGTTATGGCAGAAGACAATAAACCTATTGAGAAGACCCGTTACAGTGACGAGGAACTCGCCGAATTCAAAACCATCATCCAGGGAATGCTGGAAAAAGCACGTGCCGAGTATGACACGCTTCGCCAGGTGGTGATGCACAATGGCAGCAACGACATCGAGGATACCACGCCGTCCTTCAAGACGGTCGAGGACGATGGCGCCTACCAGCTTTCCAAGGAAGAAGCCAGCCAGCTGGCGCAGCGTCAGTACAAGTTCATCCAGAACCTGGAGGCGGCGCTGGTGCGGATCGAGAACAAGACCTATGGCATCTGCCGGGTAACGGGTAAACTCATCCCCAAGGAGCGGTTGCGCCTGGTTCCTCATGCCACCCTTACCGTAGAGGCGAAGGAGATGTTGGCCAAGACGGGTGGCAAATGATGACAATCGGCAAGGGGAAGAAACTGCTTCTGCTGGGTATCCTGCTCGTAGTGATTGACCAGGTCATCAAGGTCCTGGTCAAGGTAAATCTGCCCATCGGCGGAGGTTTCCATGTTATCGGAAACTGGTTCCGCATCCTCTTTATTGAAAACGAAGGGATGGCTTTCGGCATGAAATTCGGCGGCGCGGTGGGGAAATTCCTCCTGTCGTTCTTCCGGGTCTGCCTCTTCGGCTTCCTCTGCTGGTGGATTACCCAACTGGCCCGTCGCGGTACGCCCAAGGGCGATGAAGCCGCCAAGCCGGTTCCCACCGGCGTCCTGGTGGGGCTTACCCTCATCACGGCCGGCGCGCTGGGCAACATCCTGGACAGTTTGTTCTACGGCCAGCTCTTTACCGCTTCGGGTCCCGATACCCTGGCTACCTTTGGCGGGAGTTACGCGCCCCTGATGTTCGGGAAAGTGGTGGACATGTTCTATTTCCCGCTCATTGACACCACCTGGCCCGGCTGGTTGCCCTGGATTGGCGGCACGCCGTTGCGTTTTTTCGAGCCGGTATTTAATTTTGCCGACAGTTGCGTTACCGTCGGCGCCTTCTACTTGATTCTCTTCCACTGGCGTTTTTTTGCCAAAGAAGAATAAATCATTAAATTTGCACCATCTAAAACGGAGAGTTGGCAGAGTGGTCTAATGCGGCGGTCTTGAAAACCGTTGAGCTGCGAGGCTCCGGGGGTTCGAATCCCTCACTCTCCGCAAAAAGGAATGCAGCCGGTCGCGCAAGCGGCCGGCTGTTTTTGGCTTCCGGTCCGTCGAAAGCTTGCTTTCGTAAGGGCCGGAAGACGAAAACGGCCTGTTGGCCCGAAGGGCCGACAGCTGCATTCTATGCTTTGCAGGACCCCTTGCCAAGGGATGTCGGAGGGCGCAGCCCGACGAAATCCCGGAGGAAGATGGATTACTTTTGGCCGGTAATGGTCTCGAAATTGTTCTGAACCTCTTTTCTCAAGAGTTCAACCAGCGGCTCCTGTGACCTCAATATTAAGGATATGAAGAAGAAAGGGAGACAACCACCTTGTCTCCCTCCTGAGTATTGATGTCGAACGACAGATTCATTACATTTGAATGCTGAATGTGTGTTCTTTTTTCTCAAGAAGGTGTTTCCGGGCTTCTTCCTTTTCCTTCTGAACCTTCATAACAAAATCAAGGACCTTCTTCGGAGGGTTCTCGATAATAATCCTATTCTTGGTCTTTTCCATAAGTCTTGACCTTTTCTGCAAATGTAAGGTCTTTAATATTAAAAAACAAATTTAACAGTAAAGACTAACCGGTAGTGCAAGACGCTCACGCCAATATCCTGATACCATACTCCAGCCTTGAAACCCAAACGGAAACCATTATTGGTGTTCGATTTTTCCTGCCGCTTGATTCCGGAAATGCCTTGGATGGAATACTCATTCCTTAAACTGGTTGTTCCGAAGGCGGGGATGACGAAAGCGCCTGCCTTCCAGTCTCCGAATTCTCTGATATAGGTAGTGGAAATTGTGCGTACAGAGGATGTTGATGCTGGCTTCGGATGCCTTGACCGGGGTATAGAAGTCATCACCCCTGCGCTCCCATGTGATCTTGAAGGTCATCTCCTCCGATGGCCCGGTATAGCCCCGCTGGGCGATGTCACACCGCCAAGTGATGCCCTGGTATTTGGAGCGCATCTCTGCGTAGTATTTGAGTCCGAACACTGCCATCGTACATTCCTTTTGCGGGTGTAAAGGTAGAGGACAGAGCAAGTTCCCAAGTGAGACATTGTCGCAGTCTTGGAAATTTCGTAAATTTGTCAGTTAGATAAATCGATATTTATATGTCCTCTACAGCAAAGCATAATGTATCGTATTACTTCTTGCTCTCCATCCTCCTTATCGGTGCAATAATCATCTTGTATGCTGGCGTGTACGGCGTCTGGACCCTATATAACAACCATTTGTTCAACACAAGAGGCTATGATACTACTGCCACGATTATCAAGAAGGATAATGGTAGGGCGCAATATGATATCGAGTATGATGGGGTGTATTACAGGAACTGGGTCAGTCTTTCAAAAAAGGCATTCCGAGACACTGAGGTTGGCCAACGTTTCCACGCTATGATTCTGCCAGACATGTTGCAACACGACCATGAATTTGGGATCACACCCCGGTACATCAAGATTATCCTATCTCCTCTCCCAGAATACGAGCAGAATTATGCGGAAGAGTTGGTTCGAATACATGAGATGTATGGAGAATAATCATCACAGTTGAGTATCATAGCGGAGAGTTAAATTCGAATTTATCGGTGAGATAAATAACCGGGAGTGCATCGCTGCGCTCCCGGTCTTTTTTCCCGGAGGAAAGAATAAGCAAGTAAGACCTGCGGGCCTAAGACGCGGCCCAGTTACTCCTTTCAGAGCTTGTCAATCTTGTCCAGAATCTTGTCTGGCAGGACATCCAACCCGTAATAAAGATGAGCCACCTGATAGCCAAGGGATGTCGGAGGGCGCAGCCCGACGAAATCCCGGAGGAAGAGAGGAATTAATTCTTCCTGTTAATCAGGCTCACGACGACCTTGACCATTGTATCCATCTCCTCCGTGTGACTCTCTGCAATCATCAGCGTAAGTGCCACAAGCGAGGCGTCTTTCTCCACGCCGAACAGGTCACTGCCGCCGAATTTATTCTTGAGGCTCTTTATGGCCTCCATTGCGTTCTCATAGGTGGCATGGAAGCGTTCGGGAGCCGTTGTGTCGGCTATCTTGAGGCTCTGATAGTCGTAAGCATCCAGAGTGTCAAGGGCGTAGGTATAGTC
>ONIQ01000002.1 GCA_900317925.1 uncultured Bacteroidales bacterium
AAGAATTTCACTACTTTTGTGTGATTATATAAAAACAGCATATGATTGTTCTCCAGACCTTGACTTTGCTCGGAGCGATGTGCCTCTTCCTCTATGGCATGACGCTCATGAGCGAAGGTCTCCAGAAAGCGGCGGGCGATTCGTTGCGCTCTTTCCTGTCGTCGATGACGTCCACGTCTTTCAAAGGGATCCTGACGGGTATCATCATTACCGCCCTGATCCAGTCATCCAGCGGAACCACCGTCATGGTGGTGAGCATGGTCAATGCGGGCCTGCTGGCCCTGGGCAACGCCATCGGCGTGATCATGGGCGCCCACATCGGTACCACGGCAACGGCCTGGTTGATTTCCTTCTTCGGATTCAGTTTCAACATTGCCTCCTTTGCCATCCCGCTCATTGCGCTGGGATTCGCAATGACCATGTCGCAGAACAACCGCACCAAGAGCTTCGGCCAGTTCATCATCGGTTTCGCCCTCCTGTTCATCGGCCTGGCGACCATGAAAGACTCCGTTCCGGATCTGAACCGCTATCCCGAGGCCCTGGCCTTCGTGAAGAACCTGACCAGCTTCGGCTTCGGCAGCGTGCTCATTTTCACCGTGGTAGGTGCCGTGCTGACCATGATCCTGCAAGCCTCCAGCGCCGCCATGGCCCTCACGATGGTCTTCCTGGCCAACGGGTGGATCAGCTTCGACATGGCCTGCGCCATGGTGCTGGGTGAAAATATCGGTACCACCATCACCGCCCTCATTGCGGCGGCCGTGGCCAACTATTCCGCCAAACGGGCGGCCGTGGCCCATACGCTCATCAACATCATCGGCGTGATTGTGGCCCTGGTCTTCTTCCATCCGCTTATCAAGCTGGTGGGCGCCATGGTAACCTGGATCGGCCTGCCCGACCCGGTGACCACCTTTACAGGCGATGCCGACATCACCCTCACCCCCACGCTGCAGAGTTCCATGCTCTACGGCCTGTGCTTCCTGCATACGGTGTTCAATTTCGCCAATACCTTCCTGCTGGTGTGGTTCATCCCGCAACTGGAAATGGCGGTTAAGCGCATCATCCCGACCCCGGCGGGAGAAGAAGAAGTCTTCCGGCTCCAATACATCCAGGGCGGCCCGCTCTCGACGGCGGAACTCTCGCTGGACGAGGCCAAGCAGGAAATTATCCACTTTGGTGAAATCTGCTACAAAGGCTTCGGCTACGTGCGCAAGGCCATCAACGAACCGGATCCGGCCGCCTTTGCCAAACTTCAGGAGAAACTGATTAAGTACGAGGAGATTACAGACCGGATTGAATTCGAAATCGCCTCTTATTTGGGCGAGGTGAGCAAGGGCGAAATCTCGGCCGTGTCGGCCAGCCGCATCAAGGGCATGTACAAGATTATCGGCGAAATGGAGAGTCTGGGCGATTCCGGCGAAGCCATCGGCCGGATGCTCAAGCGCGCCCACGATCACAACAAGCGCTTCGACGAAGCGATGCTCAAGAAACTGAACCGCCTGATGGACCTGCTGGACGATGCGTACAAGGCCATGATCGAGAATCTGAACAAGCGCTACTCCTCGCTGAAGGATATCACCAACGCGCAGGATGCCGAGTACAATATCAACGAGTACCGCAATGAACTGCGCGAGGAGCACATCGTGAATATCGAAAAAGAGAGCTACAATTACCAGACGGGCGTGTTCTATATGGATATCGTGGCCGAGCTGGAGAAGATGGGTGACTTTATCATCAACATTTCCGAGGCGCAGATTGAAGAAAATGAAGACTAGGATTCTGGGCTTGCTGGCCGGGCTTTGCCTGCTGGCGTGCGGCCCGCGGAAAACGGCCGCCCCTGCCGAGGTGGCTTTCCCTTCCCGGCTGGATATCCCGTCCGTTTATTCCGACCCGGCAGAGCGGGCCGCCTTCGTGGCCTCGCACTACTGGGATGCCTTCCTGGCCCTGGACGGCGCCTGCGATACGGCCCGGCTGCACGGGGTCCGGAGGGAAGATGTGCAACAAGCCTACGGAACCTGGGTAGCCATCCTGGAACAAGCCTGCCTCCTGGATGACGCTTCGGCCGCCGTGGCGAAGCTTTTCGACAAAGCCCGGGCCGACACGGCCGTCCTGTCCGCCCTGGACGGCTGGGCGGACAAGTATTTATACGACCCGAACTCCCCTGTCCGGAACGAGGACCTCTACCTCCCGTGGGTGCGTGCGCGGGCCGCATCGCCCCTGCGTCAGGCGGCGGACGATTATACCATCAAGATGTGTTCGCTGAACCGCATCGGCACCCCTGCGGCGGATTTCCCGTTCACCGACCTGAAAGGGCGTATCCGCACGCTGTACGGCATCAAGGCCGATTTTACCGTGCTGTTTTTCAGCAATCCCGGCTGCCCGGCCTGCCACGACATCGTGGAACGCATCCGGGCGCTGCCGAACGTGGAGAAGGCCATCGAAGAGGGGCGGCTGGCAGTGGTCAATGTTTATATAGACCAGGAAGTGGCCAAATGGCTGGAGCTTTCCGGCGAGTATCCGCGCTCCTGGATTTGCGGATACGACCATAACTACCTGATACGCAGCGACGTTCTCTACAACGTCCGCGCCATCCCCTCCCTCTATCTGCTGGACGCGGATAAAAAAGTTCTCCTGAAGGATACCCCCCAGGAGAACGTTCTTGGATTTATCCGCGGCTTATAAGCTAGGCTGCCCCCGAAAACGGACCCTGGAAGGCGTCTCCTCTGGGGCCCAAGTGATTCTACCCTCGGTGAAACGAAGGAGGGTACCCTCAAAAATGGCCCCAAACGTGGCAGGTCCCTTTCAGGAAAGGGTTGCCGTCCACCAAATGAGGCGTTTTGGTGGATGGCAAAGGTAAAGCAGCGAACGAAGGCGGTGGGCAGGGGTCGCAAGGCGTGCCGGTGCGGCATGAGGCGACATTCCGGCTACAGATTTCATTGTGGAATACTGATTGTTCACAAGATAAGGATTTTCGGAATAATTCTGAATTTTTTTTATCTTTGTGTATCAACAAATTTGTCGCCTTATGAAAATCACGAAAGAAATATGGGGCCGGACCCCGGAAGGAAATGATATTCACCGATATACGCTGGAAAATAGCAAGGGCTGCTTCGTGCGGCTGTGCAACGTGGGCGCGGCCATCGTGAGCATCGGCGTACCCGACCGCGACGGCAAGGTGGCCGATGTGGTGCTGGGCTATCCCGATCCGCTCTCCTATTTCGCGGACGGGCCGTGCTCGGGCAAGGTGCCGGGCCGATTCGCCAACCGCATTGCCAAGGGCAAATTCTCTCTGGACGGCAAGGAATACACCCTCCCAATCAACAATGGTCCCAACCACCTGCACGGCGGGCCGCAGGGCTTCCAGAACCAGGTCTGGGATAGTCGCATCCAGGGCGACGCCGTGGAGTTCCTGTATTTTTCGGCCGATGGCGAAGCGGGCTACCCGGGCAACCTGAAAGCGGTGGCGCACTACGAGTGGGGCGAGGACAACGCCCTCAAGCTCACCCTCACGGCCGAAACCGACGCCCCCACGGTGGTAAACCTCACGAATCACGTGTATTTCAACCTCAACGGCGAGGGTAGCGGCACGGTACTGGATCATCAGTTGCAGCTGAACGCATCGGTCTATCTGCCCACCGATGAGACGCTGATCCCGCTGGGCGAGCCGGATCCGGTTGCCGGGACGCCGATGGATTTCCTGGAGCCGAAGACGATCGGCCGGGATATCCAGGAGGATTTCCCTGCCTTGAAATACGGCAAGGGTTACGACAACTGCTTCCTGATTGACGGCTGGGAGGCCGGTCAGCTGCAAAGCGCCGCCACCCTGTACAGCCCCGAAAGCGGACGGGCCCTGGAGGTACTGACCACCCAGCCCGCCGTCCAGATTTATACCGGAAACTGGCTTGCCGGCTGCCCCCGGGCCAAATGCGGCCGGAGTTATTTCGATTACGAGGGGGTGGCCATCGAATGCCAGCACTGCCCCGACAGTCCCAATAAACCGGAGTATCCCACAACGGTCCTGCGGCCCGGTGAAATCTACGAAGAAGCCATCATCTTTGCTTTTTCGGTCCGCTAACGGTGCTCTTTGAGCCACGCCAGGGGCGACAGACCGGTGCGGGCATAGAAATTACGGAAAAATGCCGATTCGCTGGAGAAGCCCGCTTCTTCAGCGATTTCGCTCAAGGAGGGAGCCGCTTCGGCGGCCAGCAGCAGGCTTTTCGCCTCTTCGATGCGCCAGGTGTTGATGTAATCTGAAAAAGACTGCCCGCATTCGCGGTTGAACCATTGCGACACATAGGTGCGATTGCTGCCCACGGCAGCGGCCACATCGGTGATTTTCAATCCTTTCTGCCGATAAAGCCGGTTTTCTACCATCAGCCGGCGGATGCGTTCGCCGAAGGTATCGGCATCGCCCGGCCCTTCCTCCGCGTCCTGGGTTTCTGCCGTCATTTCCTCGGCCGATGACGGCTGACGGCTGCCTACATACAGGATGGCGAACTGGAGCGAACCGAACAGAAGGGACGGAATGGCAATCCGCATGGAACAACTGAAATAATCCCGGCCGATGACGTTGGCGACGAAGGCCAGCAGCGCCAGCGAGAGGAAAACCAGCATCAGGATGCGCACCGGGCGGGTAGAATGGTTCTCGGGATCGGAATAGAACCCCTCGACCCAACGGTCGAACCGCTGCAGGCGGCGCAGGCCGAACCAGGCTACGGGAATGATTTCCAGCGGGGTGAGAATTTTCGTGACGAGCGGCACCGCCGAGGTGTCTTTTCCAAGCAGGAGCAAGACCGCCGCCAGCAGGCTTGTCAGGACGGCGGGCAGGAGCCAGAGCGCATCGCGCCAGGAAATTCCGTCCTTTTCTGTTAACGACTTGATATACAGATAGTAAACTACGTAGCAAGCCAGCGTACAGAAGGAGTAGAGGACATCGACCGGACCGAAGGCCGTGTGCGGCCCCATGAAATGCCAGGCGTGACAGCCATACAAGAGGGTGCACACGAGGGCGTACGCCGCCAGGACCCGCTGTTCACGCCCGCGACGGGACAGCGCGCAGTCCAGCGTAAGGATGGCCAGCCAAACCAGGCAGATCAGCAAGGGAAGAACGATGAAAAAGGCCTTCATATCCACAAATCGCTTTGACAAAGATAATAAAAAAGAAGACATCCCGCGTCTTTGCGATATGCCTTCCAGGGAATTATAACGGTAGGGTTAGAATTTATTTGACGCAAAGATATCCAATCCCGGTGCATACGCGCTCGCAAATAGTAAAATTGAATTGGCAAATCGTAAAATTACGGGTTGTATTTTGGATTTTGGGAGGAATCCCGTATCTTTACGATATGAAACAATATCTCGACCTGCTGCGACATATCATGGAAGACGGGACGGTGAAGCATGACCGGACCGGCGTGGGCACGAAAAGCGTGTTCGGCTACCAGATGCGGTTCGACCTGAGCAAGGGTTTCCCCCTGCTCACCACCAAGAAGGTACACCTGAAATCCATCATCTATGAATTGCTCTGGTTTATCTCAGGCGATACCAATATCAAATACTTGAAAGACCACGGTGTAAGCATCTGGGATGAGTGGGCCGATGAAAACGGCGATCTGGGACCGGTCTATGGCCATCAGTGGCGCTCCTGGCCCGCCCCGGACGGCCGGAGCATTGACCAGCTCTCGCAGGTAGTGGACCTGATCCGGAATCATCCCGACTCGCGACGGATGCTGGTGTGTGCCTGGAATCCGGGCGAAGTGGACAAGATGGCCCTGCCGCCCTGCCACTGCCTCTTCCAGTTCTACGTGGCCGACGGGAAACTCTCCTGCCAACTGTATCAGCGCAGTGCCGATACCTTCCTGGGCGTGCCGTTCAACATCGCCTCGTACGCCCTGCTGACCCTGATGATCGCCCAGGTGACCGGCCTGCAGCCGGGAGAATTCATCCACACCACCGGCGATACGCACATCTACCTGAATCATTTCGAGCAGGTGGCCACCCAGCTTTCCCGGGAGCCGCGTGCGTTGCCGACCATGCACCTCAACCCGGCGGTAAAAGACCTCTATGATTTTAAGTATGAGGACTTTACCCTGGAAGGATACGACCCTTGGCCCACCATCAAAGCCCCTGTTGCCGTATGACAAAGAACCTTATCGTGGCCATTGCCGACAATTATGCAATCGGCCGCAAAAACCAGTTGCTGTGGCATATTTCCGAAGACCTGCAGTATTTCAAGAAAACCACCACGGGCTGCCCCGTGATCATGGGCTACATGACCTATCTTTCCATCGGGCGTCCCCTCCCGAAACGGAAGAATATCGTCATTTCCATCTTCCCGTGGCCCGATGCCCCGGAGGGTGTGACGGTGGTGGGTTCGCTCGCCGAGGCCTATGCGGCGGCCGGTGACGGCGACGTCTTCGTAATGGGCGGCGGCGAGACCTATCGCAACGCCCTTCCGACCGCGGACAAACTGTATATCACGCACGTACATACCATCATTGAGGATGCCGATACCTGGTTCCCCCTTATCGATCCGGCCATTTGGGAGGTGGAAAAGACCTCCGAGGTAAAGACCGATCCGGAAAGCGGCTATCCTTTTGAATTCACCGTGTACCGCCGCAAGCGGTAATACGCGCCAAACGAACTTAACAGATGAAACCCAGAGAGCATTTCGGCGGCCGCGCGGCCGTCATCATGGCCCTTGCCGGATCTGCCATCGGACTCGGCAATATCTGGCGTTTTCCCTACATGGTGGGTGAAAACGGCGGTGCGGCCTTCATTTTGGTGTATATCCTGGCCACCCTGCTGCTTCTGCTGCCCATGTTCCTGGCCGAGTCGGTGATCGGACGTCGGAGCCGGGCCAATGCCTTTGGTGCCATGAAGGCCCTCGCTCCCCATTCCCGGTGGAAATGGACGGGCCTCTTTGTCGTCATTACCCCCATGATCGTGCTGTCTTATTACAGTGTGGTGGGCGGCTGGGCCCTGGGGTACTTCGGGATGTCCCTGACGGGCGGCTTCCTCCAATCCGACCCGGAAGCCCTGCATGGCGTGTTCGGCTCTTTCCTGGACTCGTCCTGGAAACCGGTGGTCTGCTTTACGGCCTTCCTGGCCATTTCCTGCCTGATTGTGGCGGGCGGCGTGAAGAGCGGTATCGAGAAATTCAGCAAATACAGCATTCCCGTGCTGTTCCTGATGATTGTGACCATGGCGGTGTTTTCCCTGTCGCTGCCGGGTGCGGCCGAGGGGGTCCGCTACCTGATCCGGCCCGATTTTTCGAAACTGACCGCCTCGGCCGTGGCGGCCGCCGTGGGACAGGGTTTTTTCTCCCTCTCGCTGGGAATGGGAATCGTGATCACCTATTCATCTTATGTGAAACCCACCGAGAATCTGGTGGCGTCCGGTTTGGGAACCGCTGTCGCCGACCTGCTTTTCGCCTTGCTGGCGGGTTTCGCCGTGATGCCGGCGGTTTTTGCGGCGGGCATCGAACCGGCTGCCGGACCGGGACTGGTATTTGAGACCCTGCCTTATATTTTTGCCAAAATGGGCGTGGATCTGCCCTTCCTGAGCGCTGTGGCGGCCTTCCTCTTTTTTGCCGCCCTGCTCATTGCCGCCCTTACGTCCAGCATCTCGCTGACCGAGGTCTGTGTGGCTTATCTGGTAGAAGAAAGGGGCCTGAAGCGCGGCTGGGCCTGCCTGCTTACCTTCCTGGTTACCTGGCTGCTGGGGTTGTGCTGTGTCTTCGGACCGGGCGTCCTGGATTTCCTCGACTCTTTCTCGTCCAATGTGCTGATGACCCTGGGCGGCCTGCTTTGCGTGGTTTTCGTGGGTTGGATCATGCCCCGGCAGGATGTTCAAGACGAACTTACGAATGGCGGAACCGTGAACCGGCGGACCTTCCGGCTGTTGTATTTCCTGATGCGTTACCTGGCCCCGCTGGCCGTGTTATCCATCTTCCTTTCTAATCTCGTTTGGTAATGGCGGCAGGCAGGGAGCATTTCGGAAGTCGTTTTGCCGTCATTATGGCCATGGCGGGCAGCGCCATCGGCCTGGGCAACATCTGGCGTTTCCCCTACATGGTGGGCGAAAACGGCGGCGCAGCATTTATTTTGGTGTACATCCTGTCCTCTTTCCTGCTGTCGCTGCCCATCTTCTTTTCCGAGTCCATTATCGGTCGGTCCACGCACGCCAATACCTTTGGCGCCATGCGGCAGCTGGCTCCCGGCACCCCCTGGCGCTGGCTGGGCCTGCTGACCATCCTCTCCCCCGTCATCATCCTGTCCTACTATAGCGTGGTGGGCGGCTGGTCGGTGGAGTATCTGCTGAAATCGCTTGCCCTTCAGTTCCGGACCCCGGAGGCCGCGGCGGGTTTCGGCGGGTTTATCTCCTCTACCTGGGGTCCGCTGGTGTGCCATACGGTCTTTCTGGCCCTGTGCGCCGCGGTCATCCTGGGCGGCGTGAAAAGCGGCATCGAAAAATTCAGCAAACTTACCATTCCGGTGCTGTTCGTGCTCATTGTCCTGATCATGGTCTATTCCCTGTCGCTGCCGGGCGCGGCCGAAGGGGTCCGTTACCTGGTGAAGCCCGATTTTTCCAAGCTGACGGCTTCGGCGGTGGCGGCGGCCATGGGGCAGAGCTTTTTCTCGCTGTCGCTGGGCGTGGGCACCATCCTCACCTACGCCTCTTATATCCACAAAGACGAGAACCTGCTGGTTTCCGGTGCGGGAACGGCCGCTTTCGACCTGGTTTTCGCCCTGCTGGCGGGATTCGCCGTGATGCCGGCGGTTTTTGCGGCGGGTATCGAACCGGCTGCCGGACCGGGACTGGTATTTGAGACCCTGCCTTACATCTTTGCCAAAATGGGCCTTTCTTCGCCCTGGCTTTCCTCCGGCGTGGCCATCCTCTTCTTCATTACCATCCTGGTGGCGGCCCTCAGCTCGGCCATCTCCATGTTCGAGGTAGGCGTGGCCTATCTGGTGGAGGAAAAGGGAATCAGCCGCCGGACGGCCACCCTCGGCCTTTTCGCCTTTGCGTGGACCCTGGGCGCCCTGTGCTCCCTGTCCTTCGGCCCGCTGGCAGTTTTTACGCTGCTGGGCGAGACCCTGTTCAGCTTCTGTGACAAGCTCACGTCCAACTTCCTGATGACCTTCGGCGGCCTGTTGTTCACCCTGTTCGTGGGTTGGAAAATGGACAAGATGCGCGTGCGCGACGAACTCACCAACGGGGGTTCCCTGCCGGTGAACGGACGCCTGTTCGGCATCATCTATTTCATGATCAAATGGGTGGCTCCCGTGGTAATCGGGATCATTTTCGTCACCAACCTGCTGCTGTAAGTTTCGCCACGCAACCGCCGCCGGGGGCCAGGTGGACCTTGAGGGTGCTCTCCCCTGCCGAAATCGTTAGCGGACGCTCTTCGCGTTTGTAGTCGCGGGCTGCCCGGTGGGCGTTCACGCCGTCGCGATACAGTTCCAGGCGATATTTTCCCGCGGGCAGGAAGCCCAGGTCGATTTCTACGTCACGCGCCGTCCAGTTGGTCATGGCGCCGATGTACCAGTCTCTCCCCTTCCGGCGGGCGATGACGACACTCTCCCCCATCGTCCCGTCCAGGGCGATGGTCTCGTCCCAAACGGTTGGAACGCCGGCGATGAAGCGCGTGCACTCCGGTTCGGCGAGATAGTTGGACGGCGAGTCGCACAGCATGGTGAACGGGGCCTCGAAAATGACATATTCCGCCAGCTGACGGCAGCGGGTGCCCTGGCTCATCGGCTCGGAATTCACCGGGAAGTAGTTCTTCCGGGTGGCGTTGCGCATCGCCCCCTGGGTGTAATCCATCGGACCGGCGAACATGCGGATGTAGGGAATCTGCACGTCGTAGGTGACTTGATCCACCTCGTTGGGCGCCCACTTCATCTGCTCCAGACCATCGACGCCTTCGTGGTTGAGCACGTTGGGATAAGGCCGCAGAAGGCCGCAGGGCTTGAAGGCACCGTGGAAGTCGATGATAAGGTGGTATTTGGCCGCCGTCTGGGCCACTTTCGTATAGAACTGGACCATCTGCTGGTCGTCGCGGTCCATGAAATCCACCTTAAAGCCCTTCACGCCCATTTCGGCGTAATGCTTGAAGATGCCTTCGATGTCCCGGTTCACGGCCCAATAACCCGCCCAGAGGATGATGCCCACTCCCTTGGAATTGGCGTAATCCACAATGGCTTTCATGTCGATTGCGGGCACGATCTGGAAGAGGTCGGCCTTCTTTTTCACCGCCCAGCCTTCGTCCATGATGACGTATTCGATGCCCTGCGAGGCCGCGAAGTCAATATAATATTGATAGGTAGCCGTATTGATGCCGGCTTCGAAATCTACGCCGTAGATGTTCCAGGCGTTCCACCAGTCCCAGGCAACCTTGCCGGGTTTGACCCAGCTCCAGTCTTCCTGGGCGGCCGGGCGGCTCAGACAGAAGACCAAGTCATTGTCTAACAGGTCCTTATCTTCCGGAACAACCGCCACAATGCGCCACGGGAAAGCTTCGTTGGCACCTACCTTGGCTATGAAATCCTCGCGGCTTTTGACAATCCCCTGCAATTGGTTGTGTCCCCCCTGCACCTCTTCTTTGGGATACGGGGCCCAGACCCCTTTGAGAGCGGTTCCGTCATCGGCTCCCAGGTACATGCCGGGATAGTTCAGCAGATCGCTCTCCGTGATGCAGACCCGCGCCCCCGAGGCCGTCTGGAAAGCCACTGGCAGGAAGGCGAGGCGATTTTTGTGCCAGGCCGATACCGGATGCTCGGCATACCGGCTTTCGAATGAGTTGAACCACTGATTATCCTCCGGAGTGCTCTCCCGTACGTAGGAAACGGTGGTTTTGACATCGTCCGCAAACGCAAATTCGGCTCGTTCGTCTTCTACCGTTACCGGTTTGTCCAGCCGGGAGACGAAACGATAAGCCAGGCCCGTGTCGTAGGCGCGGAGTTCCAGGTCGAAGGTTTTGTAGCGGAGCGTGAGGGCGTTATAGTGGTTGCGCACCACGGCCCGCTTGTAGGCCACCGTCGGGATCAGCTCGTCCTCGCTTGCCGTGATGGCCTTCTGGAACTTGGCTTTGCCGTTGAAATCGTCGGCCTCCTTCAGGTCCATTGCAACGGCACTGGGGTCCAGCACGGGCTTGCCGTCAAAGGCAAGGCTGTACGTGATGGTTTTGCCCCGTTCGATGGTGGCGACGATGCGCCCGTTGGGCGAGTTGAGGGTGAACGATTTGGGGGCGGCAGCGGCCAGTATCGGAAGCAGGGCGGCTACCAGGACAAGGATCTTTTTCATATTCCCGGTGTATTGATTATTATAAACCTAATTCAGCTTTCATGCTGCGGAGGAGATCGAAGGCCTGCATGGGGGTCATGTTGTTCAGGTCGGCTTCGCGAAGCTGGTCCCGCAGCGAGGTCAGCGTGGGATCGTCCAGCTGGAAGAGCGACAGTTGAATCCCGTCTGATTCGTCGGAGACCGGTCGGCCCTCGCTCCTGTAAACTTGGGAAAAAGTCGCTCGATCCGTCCCGTCTCCGACGTTATCTGACGCGAGCACCGACGGCCCGCTGCCAGACTCCAGCGCGGCGAGGGTGCGTTCGGCCTCTGCCAGCACCTCGTGCGGCATTCCGGCCATGCGCGCGACGTGGATACCGAAACTGTGCGCCGTCCCGCCCTCTTTGATCTTCCGGAGGAAAATGACCTGCTTCCCGACCTCCTTCACCGTTACGTGGAAATTCTTCACCCGCGGATACAGGGATGCCAGGTCGTTCAATTCATGGTAATGCGTGGCGAAGAGCGTCTTGGCGCCCTTGCCAAACTCGTGGATGTACGCGACGATGGCCCGCGCGATGGACATGCCATCGTACGTGGAGGTTCCGCGACCAATCTCGTCCAGCAGCACCAGCGAGCGGTCGGACAGGTTGTGCAGGATCATCGAGGTTTCCAGCATTTCCACCATGAAGGTGGATTCTCCGCGGGAAATATTATCGGTCGCACCCACGCGCGTGAAAATCTTATCGCAAATGCCGATGCGCGCCGCGTCGGCCGGAACATAGCAGCCAATCTGCGCCAGCAGGACAATCAGCGCGGTCTGCCGCAACAGGGCGCTTTTACCCGCCATGTTCGGACCGGTGAGGATGATGATCTGCTGGTTGCCGGTATCGAGCCGGACATCGTTCGGAACATATTCCTCGCCCGGTTCCATGAGGGTTTCGATGACGGGATGCCGTCCGCCCTTGATATCCAGTACCTTGCTTTTATCCACCACCGGCCGGCAATATCGGTTCGAAAGCGCGAGCGCCGCAAAACCGCTCAACACATCGATCCGCGATACGATGCGGCAGTTGGCCTGGATGGCTCCGATCTGCTTCTGCACCCTTGCAACCAGGTCGGCATAGATGCGCGACTCGATTTCCAGGATGCGCTGTTCGGCGCCGAGGATTTTGGCTTCGTATTCCTTCAGTTCTTCGGTGATGTAGCGCTCGGCGTTCACCAGTGTTTGCTTGCGGATCCACTCCGGCGGCACCTTGTCTTTAAAGGTGTTCCGAACTTCGATGTAGTATCCGAAAACGTTGTTGAATCCAATCTTCAAAGAGGAGATTCCGGTGCGCTCGGCCTCCCGTTCCTGCATGGCCAAAAGGTAGCTGCGGCTGTCGCCCGAAAGACTCCGAAGGTCGTCCAATTCCGGGTCGATTCCCGCGGCGATCACCTCCCCTTTTCCGAGCATAGCGGCGGGGGTTTCGGCCAGGGTCTTGCGGATGGCATCGACCAATTCCGTACAGTCTTTTCCTCCCTCCAGCAAGGCGTCCAGCGGGCCGCATCCCTTGCCTTGACAGCGTTCCGAAACCGTCTTTGTACGGGACAAACCTCGCGCCAATTGGACCAGTTCCCGCGGCGCGACCCGACCGGTCGCTGCTCGCGAGAGAATGCGCTCCATGTCTCCAAGCTCGCCTATTTCCTTCTGTATTTCTTGAAGTAATCCATTGTTTTCCAAGAAGAAAGCAATGATATCATAACGAGAATTAAGTTCACCTACATCTACTAAAGGGAGGGCAAGCCAGTTTCTAAGCAGGCGTGCGCCCATCGGGGAAGCGCATTTGTCGATAACATCTACCAGCGCAACGCCCTCTCCCCCGACGGTGGAATGGAAGACCTCGAGGTTGCGGAAAGTAAAGCGGTCCATCCAGACAAATTTCCCCTCGTCGATACGAGAAATCGAGCAGATGTTCCCCAGCCGATCATGACAGGTCTGGGCCAGGTAAACGAGCAGCGCACCGGCCGAACAGATGGCCAGCGGAAAGGCGTCAATGGCGAAGCCTTTCAGCGACCGGACGCCCAGTTGTTTGCGCAATTTTTCTGCGGCCGCTTCCTGGGAGAAAGCCCACTCTTCGACCGAAGAAATATACCAGCGGTCGCCGAATTTTTCGCGTACTTTTTTCTCGAATCCGCGCTCGACGACGAGCTCCTTCGGCGCAAGGGAAGAGAGCAGGACACCGATGTATTCTTGACTTCCCTGGGCCACCTGGAAGGAACCGGTAGAGACGTCCAGGAAGGCCGCTCCGCATTGGTCGCCATCGAAGGTCAGGCCGGCCAGGAAGTTGTTCTCTTTCTGCTCCAGAAGCTGGTCGCGGAAGGCCACCCCTGGCGTGACCAATTCCGTCACACCACGCTTGACCAATTTTTTGTTTTCGGCCAATTTCGGATCTTCCAGCTGGTCGCATACGGCCACCTTGTAACCCGCCCGGACCAGTTTGGGCAGATAGCTCTCGAGGGCATGGTGCGGGAAACCGGCCATCTCAATCCGGCCCTTTTCCCCATTGGTCTTCCCGGTCAGAACCAGCCCCAGCACCTTGCTAATGAGCACGGCGTCCGATGCGTACGATTCGTAAAAATCGCCCACACGGTACAACAGCACCGCTTCGGGGTACTGTGCCTTTACCGCAAAGAATTGCTTGATTAGAGGAGTGTCTTCTGGAGCCTTCTTCATACTTCTACAAATATAACGAAAAAAATGGTAAAAATCTACGATTCGTTCCCTGCTGTTGAACAGGGACACGTAAAGACTAGACCGCAACGGACGGGGAAGAAAAAAGGTCTTCCGTGGAATGGAAGACCTTTTGATAGGTATGCGGGCTGCGGCTATTAATAGAAGCGGGCGCGGTTGTCTTTGACGTCGGCGGCTTCCATCATGACCGGCAGGATCATCTGGGTAGTGTAGCCGGCCATCTGACGGGCACGGTTCCGGGCGTCGTCTTCGGTGAAGAACGCTCCCGTATCGTGGGACTTGACCTGGAACACATAGGTGCCGATATTACCGGCAACCGGTCCGCAGATCTGGCCGACAGGGGCGTTGGCCACGGCACCGAGGAACTTCGGATCCAGGCTCTGGGAAGTCAGGGAAGAGAAGGTGACGCCGTCGCGGCTGTTCACCGACGTTCCAAGCTTCTCGGCAATGGCGGCCAGGTCGGTCATGCCCTCGATTTTGGCAGCCACGTCGGCCGCCTCTTTTTCGGAACGCTTCTCGGCCAGCAGCTGCTCACGAATCTGCGATGCGACCTCTTTCACATCGGCATAACCCTCTTCGTGAATACCCTTCAGGGTTGCGACAAAGAAGTAATTGTTGTCGATGGTGATGATCTCGGACACATAGCCCGGCTTCTTGGCATCGAAGACCCAACGGGTAATCTGCTTGGCGTTATCCACGCCACCATAGGAGGACGTGCTCTCCAGAACATTGTTCATAACATGGGAATAGACACCGGTGGAATCTACGGCAGCCTGATAGCGCGTATTGCGTTTGCCTTTTCCGTTCTTGCCACGGGCGATATCCGCGAAACGGCTGGCCTGGGCGTAGTAGTCGTTGAAGGTCTCCTTGCTGGCCAGGGCGGTCCGCTTCAGCACAGCCACCTGCTTCTTGGCCACAGGGGCGGTCTTACGGGTCACAACCACGATATGGGTACCATACTGGGTGTTCAGGATATACGGCTTGTTCACCTCGGCGGTGATCACATCCTCGAAGCCCGGAATCATGTAGTTCTGGGTGAGCCAGCCGATGTTGCCCTGTTCGCCGTCGGCGGCAGAACCTTTGTCGGCGGAATACGTCGTGGCCAGGTTGGCGAAGTTCTCACCTTTCTTCACAACCTCCAGGAGGCTGTCGGCCTTGGCAACAGACTCGCCCTGAAGCAGGATGTGCTTCACATAGGCGGAATCCGGCAGCATGGCGGTATCCATGATGCGGGCGGCATAGAACACGTTGTTATCGGTCACGATCTCGGACACGGCATCCTTGGCGGCACCGTCCACGAACACACCGATCTGGCGGTTCACCGGGTTTATTTCGCCGGCCTTATACCAGCGGTTCGACCAGGCCTGCTCCGAATTGCGGGACAGGAAAGACTTCATATTGTCGGTGGAGACAAACTCCTCATACGCCTCAACCATCTTGTCCGAAGCGGCCTTCACATCGGTAGCGGAAGGCTTTACCTCGAACACGACATACTCGATGTCGCGGGAAGCGGGCTGCTTGAAGAATTTCTTGTGGCTGGCGTAGAACTCCTTGATTTCGCCGGCAGAAACCGTCAGCGTGGAATCCGGAGCAAAGGACATGGGCACCATGACGAAATCCACGTCGGAGGTGTTGTTGTTCTCTTCGATGGCCTTGCGCAGCTGCAGCGGGTTCTGAAAGTTGCTGGCAGTGAACAGGGCGTTGTATTTCGCATTCAGCTGCTGGAAATAGACGCTGTTCTGCACATAGTCCCAGTAAAGCTTCAGGTCCGGGTTCTCCTTGGCCTGACGGGCGATGTTCTTCACGGCTTCGGGCGAGAAAGAACCGGTCTCGTCGGCAAAGGAAGGATCGTTTGCGATCAGCGGAGAAACATATTCCTCACTGGTCAGCAGGGCCAGGTTTTCCGCTTCACCGACGGCCAGACCGGCGGCTTTCGCGTTCTTGGAGAAAAGATATTTCTCTACCAGGGCCTGCCAGGCGGCGTTGCGCACCTGCATCTGCTCCTGCTCGCCGGAAACGGTGTTTCCGCTCACGAGTTCATGGATACGGGTGTATTTCTCCACGTCGTTCTGGAAATCCTGATAGGAAATGGATTTGCTGCCGATTTTACCCACATCGTACTTGGACGACATGTTCTGTACGGCAGACATGATTTCGCTCGGATCGATGATAAAGAGCAACAATCCGACAGCGATAATAATCGAGGCTGCTACGCCAAATTTGGTTCGGATTTTTTCAATTACCGCCATTTCGTTATGTTTTTTTAATTATTAATCTTGCAATAAGGTTGCGAAGTTAGTGAATTTTCCGCAATTCATCACTATTTTTTCGGAAACGGCCCGATAAAATTGACCGAATCCACCACAAATGCGGTCGTGTCCTGCACGACCACGCCGTAGCTGTTGAAAGGTTTATAGATGATTGCGTTGCGGGCATGTTCGTCGGAACGCATCCCATATCCCTGCATGAAACCGTCCTTTGAGAACATCCGGATATAGCAATCCGTATAAATTTCCTTCTTGGTCTGGTCCCAGTACAGGGTATCCGTTTCCATGGTCTCCTGCTTGATCACATTCTGGATGACGACGTTTCCGAAAGCCTCCCAGCGCTCTTCCGCGCGCCTTTTATAGTTTACGTGCCGGGCCTGGTCGGACAGGATCATGGTTTCCAGCCGGCCCTCTTCGTCATAACCGTACACCTCGAACCCTTCCGGGAAAAACTCGCACGAAAGGGAATCGTTGTCGAACCGCTGCATGACATCGGCCTCCATCCGCATCTTCAAAAGGCCGTTTTCAGACGTGGTGAAAAACATTTTGTTCACCGTCTGCACCGGCACCGATGCCAGGTCGATCCGCTCCGCTTCGACAAATTTTCGTTTGCAGGAAACGACAACAGCAGCAGCTACGGACGCAGCTGCTGCCATCTGGAATATTTTTCGGTATGTGTTCAAAACACTACTTCTGCGTACGAACCGTGGTGGTGGCCCGCATGCCGCCGCAAGCGACGGTGTAGGTCTGGCCATCGGTTACATCGTACATGAAAGCTTCTGCTTTCTGGGGATAGTAGGCGGCATACTGGCCGATGAGCTTGCGGCAGTCGTCCGCGAGCGAAGGATCGGCGTTCATGGCCTTCTGCAGATAATCCACGGCCACCCAGTACGGGCTGCGGCGCTGGATTTCGTTGCCACCGCAAACGGTGGAACCCCAGATGGTGCCAATGAGATAGAAGGACTTGCCGGCAAACTCGCTGTTCATGCGGGCTGCTTTCTCGGCATATTCATACGCCTTGGCGTTGTTGCCGTTCTTGAGGCAGTAGGTTGCCAGTTCGAAGAAGTAGCTGCCTTTGGTGGCATCGTCCGTCTCGGGATAGGAAATCGCCTCCTCCAGATACTTGACCGCCTCCTCGGTGTTGCCCTGGGCCGAATTCAGGCGATACAGGTTGTACGCCGTCAAAGCGGAAGGCTCCTGCTTGTGCATGGACGTAACGGCCTTCAGGAAGAGCGGCGTCTCAATGCCACCCTCGGTGGAACCCAACATCTTCACGATGTTCTTGACCAGTTCGATGTTGTCCGGATCGGCCTCGAAGCGCGGGGTGAAGAGGGCTACGAGGTTGTCGCAGTCGGCCACCTTGCTGCCAATGAAGAGGCTCTCCAGGTCGGTGCGGACCTTTTCGGCCTTCTCCTTCTCATCTGCGGGAGCTTTCTCCAGCAGGGCGATGGAATTCTGATAGGTGTTGATTACCGCCTCAGCATCAATCTTGCTGTTCTGGAACAGGTTGATTGCCGTCTGCATATCCAGGATGAACAGGCTCGGGTTGGTCTTCTCCTGATTCTCCGAGATGATGGCGTTGAAATTCTCAAAGAGAACCTCGTCCTGTCCCTTCAGCAGGTTGGCCATATCCATACCCTTGTTGTTCAGGGCCGCTACCCGGTATTTCGGGAAGTTTTCGGCACGCTGGTCATAGAGCATGAACACCGTATCGATCACGGCTTTGCGATACGCTGCATCCAGCTTGGGCTGGCGAAGCAGGTTCTTGAACATCGCAATACCATTGATATAGATGGTCTGACGGGCATTCTTCGGAGCCAATGCATAGGCCTTTCTCCAATGAGGAAGCGCCTCGGCATAATTCTTCTGTTTGAAATACTCCTCGTAGTAGGAAACGTATTTCAGGCATTCATCTTTGTTCGGGCCCCAGTCCACCTGGGCGTAAGCCTTGCTGCCACCCAGGGCGAGCAGCGCAGTCATCAAGACAAGAATTGTTTTTTTCATATCGCTAATGTTATTAATTTTCTAATCGTACCTGGGTTTGATGAACCAGAGGTCGAAGATGTTCATGCTGATGGTAAAATTCACGTACCGTTCCCGCACGAGGTTATCCCGCTTCGAGGCCCGCTGGCCGATATCGACGCCCAAGGTGATATAATTGTATGCCTTTGCTATGGGCAAGGTAACTCCAAAAGTCACGCCAAAAGAGTCTATATTATTCCCGTCAAGTTTGTAATAGGCTCTGTCATAATACGTTCCGATTCTGTAATCCACCCTCCTCAGATAGTACCGGCTGTCGTTGTAATTGGGGGTATAGCTGAAGCCTGCCCGGATGGACCGGGCGGTCGTAGCCGAGAAGGTAGAAGCACCGGTATTCTTGAAGCCCGTTACCTTATCCATGCCGGAACGGGACCAGTCGGAACGGATATAATCGATTTCCGCCATCCATTTGCGGCCGGATCGCAGGGCTACGCCGATGGCCAGTTCGTCTCCGAACTTCGCCCGTCCCGCTCCATGGGAAAGGGTATCGGACACATACCGCAGGGTATCCAGCGAAGAAGAAAGCGTCGCGATTTGCCTGTCATGCACATAGCCGGTCATGTTGGTTCCGAAGCGATACGTGGCGCCCGCCGTAAAAATCAGGCCGTTGTCCAGGGCTTTTTCGTACTGCACGCCCAATTTGGCCGAATTGCCGCGCAGCATCATGGAATAGCCGCTGACGATGTTGCGGTACGACGCATTGGAGAACGTCATGCCCGTGTCTTTCTTCAGGTTGCCGAAGAAGTGCTCATATTCAATTCCGAAGGACCAGTGATCCCACAAGGTCACGCCGCCGCCGATGAAAAGGTTGTACACGCTGCCGCCACCCTCGGAAGTATAGGTAACGTTCCCCGTGTGGCCGATGATGGCCGGATCGGTAACCGGCGAGGTGAAATTATAGCCGATGCTGCTGAAAGGCTGCAGGCCGAAATACATCGCGCTTTTCCGATAAACCGGGAAAGAAAAGATGAAATCGTGAAGGTTGAAGGTGTTCTGTGCGCTGTTGACATCCCCCTGCGTAAGCATCTTGTTGGTAGATTCCAGGGCGAAATCCGCCATGATGGAGAGGGTATCGCGGGCCGTGACGGCGGCCGGATTCATGACGTTCACATACCGTTTGTTGCGCAGGGCCACGCCAACCCCGCCCATGCCTTTGTTAAAGGCCGTTCCGGAACGGTACAGGTCACCTACACCAAAGACGGAATAAGGGGTAAAACTGCTGTAGGCGCCATCCTGTGCAAACAGGAAACCGCCACCCAACAGCAGGCAGAATACCAGGACTATTCTTTTCATCCAATCAATCTTCATACTCTTCAGCAATCAAGGCCAACCCCATCAATACCAGATTGCAAACTGCAAAGATGGAGTTTTTCATCCGTTTTGCAAAATAATTTGCATCTCCGCCCGTAAAAACGGCCACATTTTCCGGATGGAGAGCCAGGTAGCCTTCTATTTCAAATAGTATGCCCGAAATCACACCGGAGGCGATGGAACCCTCCAAAGAGGTACCGACCGGGTCGGTTTTCTCGGGGGTCGCGATGCGCGGCAGCGACCGGGAATACTTGTTCAACGCCTTGAAACGCGTCCGGCAGCCGGGGGAAATGTTTCCGCCCAGGTAGGAACCGGAGGCATCGATCAAATCCACCGTGAGGGTGGTTCCGAAGTCAAAAAGCGTGCATCCGCGGCCTTGGAAAAGGTGGCGCACCGCCAGGATGGAAGCCGCCCGGTCGTAGGTAAGCCACGCCGGAAGGCCGTATTTTCCAAGGATTTGCGGGTGGTTTCCGTCCAGCAGGACCATTTTGCCGCATTCGCGGGAAAGCCGGTCGGCATCGTAAGCGGAAAGGGGATATACGCACGATACCACCATCAGGTCGGGCCGCTCACGGGCGGTGAGGGAGCAAATGTAATCGATAACCTTCTCGCCCTGATAGCGGAAGGTTTTTCCCAATGTCATTCCTTCAGCCCACGCCGCCTTCAGCGCCGTATTGCCTATTTCGATCAACAGATTCGCCATGCTCTTCTAACCACAAATCCTACAAATATACATATTATTGGAGCTTTTTCAAAACGGACAGGGCTGCCGGAATGGAATCCACGCCGCGCGACACAATTTTCAACTTGCCTTCCACCTGTTTCAGCGTAAACAGGCCCGGGTGCTCGCCCACCCGCAGGAACACCTGCTTGAACACCGCTGACTTAAAGTACGGCGACAAGGGGTTGGAAATAAAGAAAAACAGCATCATGCCGTTCTTGATGATGATTTTCTCGAAGCCGAGCGAACTTCCCAGGTTGCGGATTTTCACCACGCCGATCAGGTTTTCCACCTCTTCCGGCAGGCTGCCGAAACGGTCGGCCATCTGGGTGCGGAAGCGGTCGATTTCCTTCTCGGACACCATGGAATCCAACTGCTTGTAAATGCGGATCTTTTCGGCCGTTACATCGATGAACGAATCCGGAATCAGGGCCGCCTGGTCCGTATCGATCGTGCAGTCCGTCACGAAATTATCTTTATCTCGTTTGATGGAGATGCCGGTTTCCATTCCCAGTTCTTCCATGGCTTCGGCCAGAATCTTCTGGTAGGTTTCGTATCCCATATCCAGGATAAAACCGCTCTGTTCGGCTCCCAGCAGGTTGCCGGCCCCGCGGATGTCCAGATCCTGCATGGCAATGTTGAAGCCGCTGCCCAGGTCGGAGAACTCTTCGATGGCCTTCAGGCGCCGGCGCGCATCCTCGGTAATGCCCACCAGCGGCGGTACAATCAGGTAACAGAAGGCTTTCCGGTTCGATCGTCCCACCCGGCCGCGCAGCTGGTGCAGGTCGCTCAGGCCGATGTTTTGCGCCTGGTTGATGAGGATGGTGTTGGCGTTGGGAATATCCAGTCCGTTTTCGATGATGGTGGTGCAGAGCAGCATGTCGTAGTCTCCCCGCATAAAGTCCAACATCTTGTTTTCCAATTCTTTGGCCTCCATCTGCCCGTGGGCGATGCAGATGCGCATATCGGGTTCCAGCCGGTGCAGGATGTCGTAAATGGCCGGCAGTTCCTCCACCTTGTTGTGCAGGAAGAAGAGTTGGCCGCCGCGTACCAGTTCGTCGCGGATGATCCGCTTGATTTCCTTTTCCTCGAACAGGATGATTTCCGTCTGGATGGGGATCCGGTTGGGCGGAGGCGTGGCGATGATGGACAGATCGCGCGCGCCCAGCAGGGAGAACTGGAGGGTTCGCGGAATCGGGGTGGCCGTTAGGGTAAGGGTATCTACGCTTTCCTTCATCTGCCGCAATTTCTCTTTCGCGGACACGCCGAACTTCTGCTCTTCGTCGATGATCAACAGCCCCAAATCCTTGAAATCGAATCCTTTCCCCAGAATTTTATGGGTGCCGATCAGGATGTCAATCTTCCCGGCAGACAGGCGCTCGCGGATTTCCTTTACCTCTTTTTCCGTCCGCAGGCGGCTTACGTAATCGATCGTGCACGGCAGGTCTTTCAACCGCGCGGTAAAGGTGGTAAAATGCTGCAAGGCGAGGATGGTCGTGGGAACCAGTACCGCCACCTGTTTTCCGTCCGATGCAGCCTTGAACGCAGCCCGGATGGCGATTTCCGTCTTTCCGAAACCCACGTCGCCGCAAATGAGGCGGTCCATGGGGCTGTTGTCTTCCATGTCATGCTTCACCGCCTTGGTGGCCGCTTCCTGGTCCGGCGTATCTTCGTACATAAAGGACGATTCCAATTCTTCCTGGAGATAGCTGTCCGGCGAGAAGGCAAAGCCCTTGGAAGCCTTGCGTTTGGCATACAGCTGGATCAGGTCCTTGGCAATGTCCTTGATCTTGGACTTTGCGCCGGCTTTCAGGGTCTGCCAGGCCTTGGAACCCAGTTTGTTGATGCGCGGCGCCTCCCCTTCCTTGCTGCGAAACCGCGAAATCTTGTGCAGGGAATGCACCGAAACAAAGACCACATCGCCGTCTTTGTACATCAGTTTCACCACCTCGTGCACGCGCCCTTTGTCATCGCGCATCCGCACGAGCCCGCCAAAGACCCCCACGCCATGGTCGATATGAACCACGTAATCGCCAATATTGAAGGCGCTTAAGTCATTCAGGGTCAACTGCTCGCTCTTGTCCACCGTGCGACGCAGGCTTACCCGGTGGAAGCGGTCGAAAATCTCGTGGTCTGTATAACAGCAGATCTTTTCCGCCTGGTCGATGAAGCCCGCATGGATATTTTTTCCCACGACAAATTCCGGCAGCAGACACCGTTCCTGTGCCAGGATGGACCGGAGCCGATCCATCTGCGCCTGTTTCTCGCCGAAAATATACACCCGGTAATTGTTTTCCAGTTTCTGGCGGATATCGGCCGAAAGCAGTTCGAAATTTTTGTTGAATACCGGCTGCGGGGCTATCTGGAACTGGATAACCTCTGCTTTTCCGGCTGATAGCGGGGTTTCCAGAAACACCCGCCGGAACGCTTCCAACGAAGGGAAAAACGCCTGCTGGCGATACATATCGGACGAATCCAGCCACACCAGCGTATCGTTCGGCAGCATCGATGCAATGCTCACTCCCTCTTCTTCGCGAACCGACAGGTCGGGCAGGATGTCCACCGCATCGGTTTCCGCTTTGGAAAGCTGGGTGTTGACATCGAACATGCTGATGCTTTCTATCTCGTTTCCGAAGAAGGAAATGCGGTAGGGATCGTTCCACGAGAAAGAAAAGATATCCACAATGGAACCGCGGATGGCAAACTGGCCCGGACGCGCCACAAAATCGACCCGCTCGAATCCCAGGCTATCCAATTGCTCTACCAATTTTTCGTGGCTGATTTCCAGTTCTTTACGAAGTTGGAGAGCTGTATTTTGAATAGTTCCGGCTGCGGGAACGAATTCGGATAAGGCATCCGGATAGGTAACCAGGAAGATTTTCTCCCGGGGCGTTGCATGCAGGATTTTTCCGAGCGCAGAGGTCCGCTGGACTCCCAAAGAAGCCTTGAAATTGCTCTTTTCCAGGTTTTTCCCGGAATCCGGAAGATAAAAGACGCAGTCCCCTTCCGTCAGATGATACAGGTCTGCTGCGCAATATTCTGCCGCCTCGCGGTTGGGTAGCACGATCAGGTTGATCCCCTCATGGGCTGCCGCAGATACGACAAACCATCGCGCCGATAGGAAAAGTCCGTTGCAGAAGGTTTCCCGCGCTTGATGAATGGACCGCCGCAATGCTTCGGTCTGTTTTACATTTATCAACAATTCCACAAAAAATTCGGTTGATAACCTGTTTATAACCCTGTTGATAACTCATTTTCGGACGGTTCATAAAACCCACCCGGAAGGTTTCCACAGTTTTTGAAAAGGAAGTTCACAATGTTTTCAACATTTTTCAACAAGTTAATTTATTCAAAATAAGGAACTTATAGTAGTTTTCAACATTTCAACAGCCACAACAAGCATCAACAAATTTCAAATAAAAAAACTATATTTGTATTGGATAAAAAACGACGACGTCTATGGCCGATTTTGACCCAAGGAAAAGTTCCGCCGACAAAGATAAGGATTTAGACGGAATTATCAGACCGCAAGAGTTGGAAGATTTCACCGGACAACGGGAAATCGTCTCCAATCTGCGCATCTATATACAGGCAGCCAAAATGCGGGGCGAAGCCCTGGATCATGTGCTCTTCCACGGCCCTCCCGGTCTGGGAAAGACCACCTTGGCCCATATTATTGCCAACGAGCTGGGTGTAAATATGAAGGTGAGTTCCGGGCCGATTCTGGACAAGCCCGGAGACCTGGCCGGCCTGCTGACCTCGCTGGAAACAGGAGACGTGCTGTTCATCGACGAAATCCACCGCCTTTCGCCCGAAGTGGAAGAGTACCTGTACTCGGCCATGGAGGACTATGTCATTGATATTATGATCGATAAGGGACCCGGTGCACGGTCGGTCCGCATCTCCCTGAACCCCTTTACCCTGGTGGGCGCGACCACGCGCAGCGGCTTGCTGACGGCTCCGCTGCGGGCGCGTTTCGGAATCAACTGTGCCCTGGAATATTACGACGCGGACGAGTTGGTGAAAATCGTCAAACGCAGCGCACAGATCCTGAAGGTGGAAATCGATGATGAGGCGGCCCGTGAGGTGGCGCTCCGCAGCCGCGGTACGCCGCGAATCGCAAATGCCCTGCTGAAACGGGTGCGCGACTTCGCCCAGGTGATGGGAGACGGTCATATCGACCTGGAGATTGCACGCTATTCCTTGAATAAGCTGAAAATTGACACGCGGGGACTGGATTCCATCGATAACAAGATCCTGAATACCATCATTACCAAATTTAACGGCGGACCGGTGGGGGCCAGTACCATCGCGACGGCTATTTCGGAAGACCATGGAACCCTGGAAGAGGTGTATGAACCGTATTTGATCAAAGAAGGATTTATCCTCCGCACCCAGCGCGGCCGTATTGCTACCGAACTGGCATACAAACATTTAGGTCTTGATTCTCTCATGACTCCCCGTGAAGATGAAGGCAGTCTTTTTTAAGGTATGAGAAAACTATTTTTATTCATCTGTTTCATGGCTTTCTGTGCCGTAACCGACGGGTATGCATGCACGTCGGCGATTTTTACGGCACGCGCAAGCGGACTGGGACGTCCGGTGATGCTGAAACACCGGGATACCGGTCAGCTGAACAACCGGATTGAACGGTTTCAGGGGCCGAAATATGGTTTTATCGGCCTGACAAACAGTGACCGTGACCAGGGAGAAGTGTGGTCGGGCATGAACGATGCCGGTTTCTGTATCATGAATACCGCGGCGTATAATTTCAAGGACGATGACGTACCCGCGGAACAGATGGACCGCGAAGGAATTGTGATGTATGGCGCCCTGGGGGTCTGTGCCACGGTGGATGAGTTTGAGGAATATCTGAGCAGCCTCCCGCAGCCCTGGGGGGTGGAAGCCAATTTCGGGGTGATAGACGCCTTCGGCGGAGCCGCCTATTTTGAAGCGAACAACCATTTGTATGTTCGTCATAATGTGGAAGATACGCTCGATGGATACCTGGTCGTGACCAACTGGTGCGAAAGCGGCCGGCCCGAGGATCGGAAGGGAGTGGACCGGCGGGAAAAGGCGGAAGAAATCCTCCTTGCCAACAAAGGCTGCCGAAGGGATGCGGCGTTTCTGTTCGATTCCATTTCCCGTAGCGGAAGTCCCATCCTGCGGAACATCACCTCCGCATCGATCGTATTCGAAGGTGTAAACCCCGGAATGGATGCGAAACATACGGTGATGTGGACGGTACTGGGATATCCGGTGGATGCTGTGGCAGTTCCCTTGCGGATGGATTGTCCGGTTCCCGCTGCTTTGCAGGCCGCTGCCGACGGACACGCTCCCCTGTGCGATTTGGCTATGGAACTCAAAGAGGGGAAGGTGGATGTATTGGATCTGGTACGGGCGGAAGAAGCCGGCTTTATGCCGGCGTATCGTGCCCTTCAAAGCCGGTACGAAGCCGGAAAGGTATCGGAAAGCTATTTTTCAAAAAAATATAAAAAGCTAATTGACAGGTATTTGGAGCATTATATGCGGAATACTGTTTCCGCGCGCGTTGCAGAATTGCCAGAAAATGACTAAACTTGCAGGATAATTCAGATAGTAAGTAAATTATTGTACAATAAAAACTGAAAAAATGGCCGAAAAATTAATTTCCAAGATTCCGGACGGACCGCTTGCCGAAAAATGGACCAAGCGTAAATCCGAGATTCATCTTGTCAGTCCCAACAACAAAAGGAAACTGGAGATCATTGTAGTGGGTACCGGTCTGGGCGGAGCGTCTGCAGCCGCTTCCCTGGGCGAGCTCGGTTACAATGTGAAGGTATTCTGTATCAGCGACTCCCCGCGCCGTGCACATTCGATTGCCGCGCAGGGTGGTATCAACGCTGCCAAGAATTACCAGAACGACAATGACTCCGTTTATCGTCTTTTCTACGACACCATCAAAGGCGGTGACTATCGTGCCCGTGAAGCCAACGTTTACCGTCTGGCAGAGGTGAGTGCGGCGATTATCGACCAGTGCGTAGCACAGGGAATTCCTTTTGCCCGTGAATACGGCGGATACCTGGCCAACCGTTCCTTCGGCGGTGTTCAGGTGAGCCGTACCTTCTATGCCCGCGGACAAACCGGACAGCAGCTGTTGTTGGGTGCCTATGCCGCCCTGAACCGTCAGATTGCCGCCGGTACCGTGAAGAGCTATCCGCGTCACGAGATGCTGGATTTGGTGCTGGTAAACGGTGAGGCAAAGGGTATCATCGCCCGTAACCTCGTAACGGGTAAGTTGGAGCGCTTTGGCGCCCATGCCGTGGTGATTGCTACCGGCGGTTATGGAAACACCTATTTCCTCTCCACGAATGCCATGAATTCCAATGGCTCCGCCGCCTGGCAGTGCTATAAGAAAGGTGCTTTCTTCGCCAATCCCTGCTTTGCCCAGATTCACCCGACCTGTATTCCGGTACATGGCGAGCAGCAGTGCAAACTGACCTTGATGAGCGAATCGCTGCGTAACGACGGCCGTATCTGGGTTCCCAAGAAATTGGAAGATGTGGAGAAACTCCGCAAACATACCATCAAGGCTTCCCAGATTCCGGAAAAGGATCGGGATTACTATCTGGAGCGCCGGTATCCGGCCTTCGGCAACCTGGTTCCGCGTGATGTGGCTTCCCGTGCCGCCAAAGAGCGTTGCGACGCCGGTTTTGGTGTAAATGAGACGGGTCTGGCCGTGTTCCTGGACTTCTCCGACGCCATCAAGCGTCTGGGTCACCAGCGGGTTGCCGAGCGGTATGGTAACCTCTTCGATATGTATGAGAAGATTACCGCTACCTCTCCTTGGGAAGAGCCGATGATGATTTATCCGGCCATCCACTATACCATGGGTGGTATCTGGGTGGATTATGACCTCCAAACCACCATTCCGGGCCTGTATGCCCTGGGTGAGGCCAACTTCTCCGACCACGGTGGAAACCGTCTGGGTGCATCAGCCCTGATGCAGGGTCTGGCCGACGGTTATTTTGTCATTCCGGTGACCATCGGCGACTACCTGTCGCATAAATTTGCCGAGCCGAAGACCGACGTGAATACGCCCGAATTCGATGCAGCTGAAAAAGCCGTCCAGGAGCGTATTGACAAGCTCTTCTCCATCAAGGGTAAGAAGACGGTTGATTCGATTCACAAGCAGCTGGGACACATTATGTGGGAGTATGTGGGTATGGCACGTAACGAAGAAGGCTTGAAGAAAGCCATCGAGGAAATCCAGGCCCTCAAGAAGTCCTTCTATGAGAATGTGTGCGTACCGGGTTCCCAGTATGAATTTAACCAGGAACTGGAGAAGGCCCTTCGTCTGGAGGACTTCCTGGAGATTGGTGAACTGATGGCCCGCGACGCCCTGAACCGCAATGAATCCTGCGGCGGTCACTTCCGTATCGAAAGCCAGACCGAAGAGGGTGAGGCCAAGCGTGACGACAAGAATTATATGTACGTGGCGGCTTGGGAATACAAGGGCGAAGGCAAGGAGCCGGAACTGCACAAAGAGCCGTTGAAGTATGAGTTCATCGAGGTGAAAACGAGAAATTACAAAGACTAAGGATATGGAATTCAATCTGAAGATATGGCGTCAGAAGAACGCCAAGGAGCAGGGTCATTTTGAGACCTATCACATCTCCGGAATCGAAGAGGACGCTTCGTTCCTCGAGATGCTGGACATCCTGAACGAACAGCTGATTCGCGAAGGGAACGATCCCGTTGCCGTAGAGCGCGGTTGCAAGAGTTCCGGTCCCGTGTCTTTCGACCACGATTGCCGTGAAGGTATCTGCGGTGCATGTGGCCTGTATATCGATGGCCGTGCCCACGGCCCGGACGATCACGTGACTACCTGCCAGCTGTTTATGCGTCACTTCAAGGATGGCGCCACCATTACGGTGGAACCCTGGCGCAGCAAGGCCTTCCCGGTGATCAAGGACCTGGTGGTGAACCGCAGCGCATTTGATGAGATTCTGCAGGCTGGCGGATTCATTTCCGTCCGCACCGGCAGCGCCCAGGATGCCAACAACATCCTCATCCCGCATGATGATGCCGAAAAGAGCATGGATGCAGCGGCCTGTGTGGGTTGCGGTGCCTGCGTGGCTACGTGCAAGAATGGTTCCGCGATGCTGTTCGTCGGTGCCCGCGTCAGCTCCCTGGCGCTCCTGCCGCAGGGACGTCCCGAAGCCGCCCGTCGCGCTCGTGCCATGGTGGCCAAGATGGACGAGCTGGGCTTCGGTAACTGCACCAACACCCGCGCTTGCGAGATGGAATGCCCGAAGGGGATCTCCGTGGAGCACATTGCCCGCCTGAACCGCGAATACCTTTCCGCTAAGTTCAGCGAGTAAGGTTATTCCTCGGTAAAAGGATAACAGACGCCTGGCTCATGAAAAGTGAGCCGGGCGTTTTCTTCACGGATATCGTCCTTGCTATAGGTAATGGTCCACTTGGGCATGGTCATGAGTTCCCAGATGCGGTCCGCCGTCATGGGGGCGGCGAAACGGACCTGGATGCAAGGCACCAGGGCTTTGTTCAGCGTGAGATAGAGCCCGATGACACCTTCTTCTTTGGAAAGATGGTTGCTCAGGAAGGGGAGACCGCGCTTGATAATGGGCTTCTCGTAATTCTGGTTGGCAATCTCGTAGATGAATTGCGGCTGGCCTTCGTACACCTCGGCACGCTTGCGCACCGCTGTGGTATCGCCAGAAGGATATCGGCCGCTGAATTCCGCCGTGAACGGATCGAACATGCGGTGGAGATATTCATCGATGCCGATGCGGCCTTCGCCTTTTTCCATCCGCACGAATTCGAAATCGACCGGGGTCTCCTTCACGCCGCCGCCGTGGACGGGCATCTGGAGGACCTTTTTGTTTACGATTTCTTTGAAGAAGGCTTCGTCAAGTTCCTCATTCGGAGAGGCATAGACCCGCACGATAAGCGGGCAGTTGTACTCGGATTCCACGCCGAAGATGCCTTTGCCGGTCTGGCGGAATTGCAGGCCGAGGTAATTGAGATCCAGTTTATCGTACATCTTTTCGGTGCGGATGGTGAGGATTTTCAATTCCGGAAGTTTGGCGGGATCGGGCGACCAGACGCGGAAGTGCGACGGCACAAAGACCTCTTCCTGAATCTTTTCGGCAGTGGTTTTGGAGGGATCGTAACTAATGACGACCGTATGGCTGCCCACAAAAGTCTTGACGCCGTGGACGCCGCGGACGTTTTCCATCCGGGCCTTGAAAGCCATGGAACTGCCGTAGCATTTGACGGATTTGAGGTTCTCGATTTTGACGGTCTGCAGTTCCACGCCTTCCGGAACGTCCCATTTTTCATCGATGGTGGGCAGTTCGAAACTATTGCGGAACAGGAGGCCGAGCGCTACCAGGGCTACGGCGATGAGGGCCGGCAGCCAGCGCAGCCACTTCTTGCAGCCGGCTTTCTGTGCAGGGCCGATGGAGAGGGCGTTTACGTTGCAGGCGCCCACGCATTCGCCGCAAAGGGTGCAATCCACCGAAGTAATGCGACCGCTGCGGGCAGAAAGGTCGATGGCGTACGGACAGGCTTTGTTGCAGAGGCCGCAGTGGGTGCAGAGGCTGTCATCTTTTACCACATGCAGCATTTGCAGGCGGGAATCCCGTTTGAATACCTCCAGCGCCCAGCCCAGCAGGCAGACCGCACCCAGCAGCCACCACCAGGCCAGTTGTACGCCGGCAACGCCAAGCAGCCACCAGACGATTCCGATTCCGATGAGCGGCAGCCAGAATTTGAGGGTATTGGAAGCGGCACCCAGCGGGCAGATGTACCGGCACCAGAAACGCTTGATAAAGAGGCCGCATAAAAGCACGATGCCTACGGTCGTGAGCGCCATCCAAAGGACGATTTCGCCCTTGAACGCGGTGGCGGTGGCATAGTAGGGATCCAGTTTCTTGCAGAAGAGTTCGCTGGCACTCACGGAGAAATAGAAGACCACGAAGAGCAGGACGTATTTGACAATGCGCAGGATGGCATCGAAAACGGAGCCTTCCTTGGGCCCTTCCGTACTGATACCCAGGGCTTTGCGGATGCGGGTCAGCAGGTCCTCGATGGTTCCTACCGGGCACAGATAGCCGCAGAACAGCTTGCTGAAGAGGATGACCGCGGCGGCCAGGGCAATGCCCATCAGGATTTGGGCGGAGCTCATGCTGCAGGGGAGAGAGCCCTTAACGAAGAAGGTTGCCAGGGCCTGCAGGCCTCCCATCGGGCAGAGGGCTTCAGGGTCGGCGGGATCGGAACCGAAAAGTTTCGATGCGAGTCCGGTCAGGAAGAAGACCAGGGCGGCCAGGGTTCCCCACTGGAGAATGATACGGGGCCAGTTGTGTTGTTTTTTAGCCATAGGTATGCGTATTAATTATTTGAGTTCAAAGGAAATGGCCTGGCGGATGTCCTGCGAGGAGGCACCGATCTGGGCCATAAAGGTACCGGCTTCCGCCGTCCAGCCATGTTTTTCGGCATCGAAGAAAGCGAGGTCGCGCGGGTCGATGTGGAAACTGACGTCGGCACGCTGGCCGGGCTCCAGGAAGACCTTGGCGAAGCCCTTCAATTCTTTGGCCGGCCGGTCAACGGAGGCTTCTTCATCGGTAATATAAAGTTGGACAACTTCGGCGCCGGCCACATGGCCCGTATTTCGCACGGAAAGGGTGATGGTAAGGCCTTTCCCGGTCTGGGTGTCCGAACGTACGTCTGCGGGCCAGAAACCGGCTCCTGCGAGCGTTTTCGCACTCAGGCGCGGTTCGCCGAATTCGAAGGTGGTATAGCTGAGGCCGTGGCCGAAGGCAAAACGCGGCGCGGTGCCTTGGGTATCATACCAACGGTATCCCACGTACACGCCTTCGGAGTAGTATTCGTCCAGGAGGTTGGAGTCTTCCCGGGGAATGCCGGGGTACTGGCTGGCCGTCGTAACGGGCCCGTCTTCCATTTCCACGGGGATGGTGAACGGAAGATGTCCGGACGGATTTACCTTGCCGGTCAGCACGTCGGCCAGGGAGCGGCCGGCCTCGCTGCCCAGGTACCAGTCCTGGAGAATGACCGGGACTTTCGACGCCCAGGGCATGCCTACCGGGTTGCCGGAAATATTGATAACCACCAGGTTAGGGTTGGCATCGGCCAGGGCTTCAATCACAGCATCCTGGCCGTAGGGCAGGCCGAAGGAGGCCCGGTCGGAATCCTCTGCATCCTGGTATTTGCTCTTGTTGAGGCCGCCGACAAAGAAGACCACATCGGCCTTTGCGGCCGCGGAAACGGCATCGGCGATCAGCTGGTCGGGCGTGCGGGTTTCCTGCAGGTCCTGTCCGGTCGATACCCCGTCAAAGACATTTCCAGGATCGCCCACATAGCCCCTTTCATACACGATTTGCGCCTCGGGCCAGGCTTCCCGGATCCCCTGCAGCGGCGTAATTTCGTGTAAGGTTTTCAGTGAGGAAGAACCACCGCCCACCGTCATTTTCTTGATGGCATTCTCGCCTACGACGAGGATGCTTTGTGCCTCTTTGACCGGCAGCAGGCCTCCCTCGTTTTTCAGCAGGACGATTCCTTCCGCCCCAATCCGGCGCGCGGCGGCAAAGTGTTCGGGCGAGGTAAACGAGCCGTTCGGGCGGTTTTCCGCCAGGGAAGTCCGGTACATCAGGCGCAGCACGCGGCGCACTTTGTCGTCGAGTTCATCCGTGCCATATTCGCCGGCTTCAATTTTCCGCTGGTAGGGGAGGGCCAGATAGTATTTGTCATAGGGATTCTTGGCTTCCACGTTGAGGCCGTTGGTGCCGGTACCGAATTCCAGGTCCAGGCCGTTGGTGATGGCCTGGTCCGTGTCGTGGCAACCGCCCCAGTCGCTGATGACGGCGCCGTCAAAGCCCCACTCACCCTTGAGGATATCGTTCAGCAGGTACTGGTTGTGGCAGCAGTGCTGGTCTTTGTAAAGGTTATAGGAACCCATGACGGACCAGGCACCGCCTTCCTGCACGGCCGCTTTGAAGGCCGGCAGGTAGATTTCATAGAGGGCACGGTCGTCCACGACCACATTGGCCGTATGGCGGTGGATTTCGTCGTTGTTCAGGGCATAGTGCTTGACGCAGACGGCCACTTTGTTGCGCTGGACAGCCTGGATGTAGTTCACGGCCATCCGTCCGGTCAGGTACGGGTCTTCCCCCATATACTCGAAATTACGGCCGCCCAGGGGGTGGCGCAGGATGTTCAGGCCGGGTGCCAGCAAAACGTCCTTGCGGCGATACCGGGCTTCCTCGCCGATGCTCTTTCCGTACAGGGCGGCCATTTCGGTGTTCCAGGTGGCTGCCAGGCAGGTCAGGGCCGGAAAAGCGGTGCAGGAATCGTCGGTATGGTCGGCCTGGCGCCATTTATCCCAGAGGACGTCGGGCCGGATGCCGTGGGGTCCGTCCGAGGTCCAGAAGGTGGGAATGCCCAGACGAGGCACGCCGGCGCTGCTGAATTTGGACTGCGCGTGGATCAGCTTGATTTTTTCCTGCAGCGAGAGTTGCGCGAGGGTCTCGTCCACCTTCTTTTCGATGTCGGCGGCGGGTTTCTTGCTTTCGCATGCGGCCATGGCCATCACTGCTGCAAAGAGGATCAGGAGGATTTTTTTCATATATAGTTTGTTAATTAGAAGTTCAACGTAAGGCCATAGCCATACGGCGTAAAGCCGCAGGCTAGGTTGAATTTGTCTGCGTTTTTGAGGGCGGGAATGGCGGGGATGGCGAGGCTAAGGCCTACGCTGGCCGCCGCTGTTCCGAAGAGCGCCATCCACATTCCGGTAAGCGAACCGGATTTTTCATTGCTGATATATTTTTCCCACATGTAGGCGCTGTCTACGCCCCATTGATAATAGGGGTGGAAACTATCCCCAAAGTAGGAATACTGGCGGGCGGGATTGAAGGAGTCGTTCCATAGCAAGATACCGCCCAAAGTGGTGGCGGTTCCCGCTACGGCGAGTGCGGCTCCCCAATAGAAACGCTTCCTTTGCTGTTGGAGCGAGGGGAATGACATCTGGTCAAAATGATGGTTAAAGCGGCGCAGGCCGATACTGCCAACGGTAAGTTCCGTCAGGCCGGCAACAACGAGTGAAAGGCCCATCTTATTGGCTATCAAGGTGCCTGAGTGTATGGAATACTCGAAGTTGTTGGTAATTGCCTCAATAAATGTTTCATCTTCGGTTACCGGATGACGCGAAAGGCTCAAAGAAAGAATATGGGCGAACAAAATGCTTCCGGTGCCGGTCAGGGCCGTCAACAGACCAGTCGTTGCTAATCGTTGTCTGGGGAGAAAACTGTTGTAATAGGCGTTGGTTCCGAGCAGGGAAATCATTTCGTCTTCGTTGAGAGCAATGAGATTCTCTACCTTATATTGTTCGCCTTTTTTGATACTCGGTGCCTCCAGAAGATTGCTGCGGTCAAGGACACCTTTGTCGAACCGCAAGGTAAAGTTGTCCGGGAAACGAATGGAAGAAATATAGTCCTGCGGAAGTTTCTCCATAAGACGTCCGTTGATTGTTGTCTGTTTAAACCGGATGAAGGACTCTTTAATGGCAGTAATTTCCACATCGAATTGTTCTTTGTTCTGGGTGGTAATGGTTACCGTTTGAGCAAAGGTTGAGGCGCAGTAGATTATTAGACCCAATAAGAATAGAATGCTTTTTTTCATGGCTTAAGGATTAATTTGAAGTAAGACAAACAGAATTTAGGTCCAGTTTCCAGTGGCCGGCATCTTCAAGTGGAAGCATATAGAGAGGCCGATGATTCTGGTAAAGATAGAAGAGATTGCCGTCGCAAGAAATGGAATAAACGTCATTATCTACCCACCGTATTGCAAAGAAATACCAGGAATATTTGTCAATTTCTTTGTTCCGGACAGCATAGGTGCGCCCCTGATGGTTGGCGGTAAAGAAGAATTGTCCATTATTTCGATGAACGGAATCCGTATCCTTGTCGGGAGCGGGATAGGTTTCGTCTATTTTTTCTCCATTTTTCCAGATGTGATATTCCTTATCGGCAGAAATCCGGATGACATAGGCATCGTCTCCTTCTACATACAGGGCGTGTTCTGCATAATAGCCCGTCATGGTTCCTCCGGTAAAAACGGCCGTTCCGTTTTTATAGACCGTACATACACCATCGACGTTGATGGTTTGCCAGATGTCTTCTCCGGAGAGGACGATACGGGAGGAATTATCGGGAACCGGGTGGAGGGAAGGAACTTTTTTAATTACTTCCCCGTTTCGCATGAGGGTGAGTTCCTGGGGAATAGGATTGACGCTGGCGTCATACGATACGGAATAAAAGGCCCCGTCCTGTACCTCATAGGCTTTGACGATGGTCCCTTTGGGGAACGAAAAGCTTTTTTCACCATTTTTCAGCACGGAGAATACGGCATCCTTTGCGTTTTCTGCCGTATGTTGTAGCAAGAGGAAGGTGGAACGATTGTGTGCGAGAAGAGCGGCGGCGCGGATAGGAACCTTGTCATCGATGGAATAGATCAGTTGGGTATTGTTATATACCATTACGTGGTATTCCGGCTCTTTTACCCAGGATTGCAAGCCGGGTGTCTTGTAAACGGTAATGGCGGAGTATAAATTCTCCGGCGCCGTTTCTACAAACTCTTTTTCGCATCCGGACAGCGTCAGGAGCGAAATAACGGGGAAGAGGACGAATTTTTTCATAATCATTCAGTTTTGTTTCTGTTACCAAAGGAAGTTGTTGAAGGGCCAGCGGCCGGCGTGGATTTCGGCCACCATTTTATAGATGTCGTTGCGGAGTTTATCGATACCGATTTTCTCCTTGGCCGAGATGAAGATGCACGGGGTCTTTTCCCGGGCGATCCAGCTGTTCTTGAGCTCCTCCAGCGGAACGTTGTCCTTCGTGGGCGGTTCCAGCGAAAATTCATCGTACGGCTCGTAGGTATAGGCATCTATCTTATTGAAAACCACGTAGGTAGGTTTGTTGATGGAACCAATGTCCCGCAAGGTATCCTCTACGACCTTCATTTGTTCCTCGAAGCCGGGGTGGGAGATGTCCACCACGTGGACCAGCACGTCGGCTTCGCGTACCTCGTCCAGCGTGCTTTTGAACGCCTCGATGAGCTGGGTGGGCAGTTTGCGGATAAACCCGACGGTGTCGCTGAGCAGGAAGGGGACGTTTTCAATCACTACTTTCCGGACAGTGGTGTCCAGGGTGGCGAACAATTTGTTCTCGGCAAATACGTCCGACTTGGCCAGCAGGTTCATCAGGGTGCTTTTCCCCACGTTGGTATAACCTACGAGCGAGAGGCGCACCAGGGAACCCCGGTTGCCGCGCTGGGTGGCCATCTGCCGGTCCACTTTCTTGAGCTGTTCCTTCAGCCGGGAGATTTTTTCCTTGACGATCCGGCGGTCCACTTCGATCTGGGTCTCACCCATACCGCCCCGGGTTCCCACGCCGCCGCGCTGCCGCTCCAGGTGGGTCCACATGCCCGCCAGACGGGGGAGCATGTAGTTGTATCGGGCCAGTTCCACCTGCATCTTGGCATAGGAGGTTTTGGCCCGCTGGGCAAAGATTTCCAGGATTAGGCTGGTCCGGTCGATAACCGCCGTGGTTTTGATGACGCGCTCGATGTTTCGCTGTTGCATCGGGGAGAGTTCGTCATCAAAAATAACATAGTTGATTTGGTTTTCCTCGCAGTATTGGGCGATTTCTTCCAGTTTGCCGCTGCGGATATAGGTGGCGTTGTCGGGTTTATCGACCCGCTGGATGAATTTTTTGTCACCCATTGCACCGGCGGTTTCCGCCAGAAATTGCAGTTCGTCCAGGTATTCCATGACCGTCCGCTCGTTGTCGTGCGGGCGGATGATTCCAACGAAGACTGCTTTTTCTGTGTTATGATAGTCCATAAATGGCTTTTCCTTTTAGCGAAAAAAGGCCATCCGGTTGGGGACGGCCTTATTGTTCTTGGGCGCTCGTTTATCGGAGCTGGAAGATCACAGGGAAGGTATAGGTTACCTTCACGGCGCGGTCGCGCTGCTTGCCGGGTTTCCACTTCGGCGAGCTGGAGACCACGCGCACAGCTTCCTTATCCAGCGAGGAGTCAACGCCACGGAGAACCTTCACGTTGGAAACGGTTCCGTCTGCGTTTACGGTGAACTGCAGGGTTACACGGCCCTGGACACCGTTCTCCTTGGCGATTTCCGGATAGACAAGCTTGGAGTTCACCCATTTGGAGAACTCGTTTGCATCGCCACCGTTGAAGGAAGGCTTCTCTTCCACGAGCTGGAAAGGAATGGCTTCTTCTTCAACGACTTCTTCTTTGGTCTCTTCCACATAGTCCATGATCTCAACACCCATGTTGGCGTTATCCTCGAGGTTCATGAACATATCGTCGTCGACTTTGATTTCATCGTCCACAATGTCAATCTGGTCCGAGAGGATAGGGATCTTCGGGGCCTCGGGCGGCGGGGGAGGGGTCTCCTGCGTGATGGGCACCATGTCCTCTACTTCGACAATCTGGTTGTCTCCGTCCAGAATGGATGCGGCTTTTTCTTTCGAACTGTACTCGAAAGCGCCGTAAACGACCAGCAGGGCGATCACGAAACCGATCTCGGTGAAGAGCAGTCTCTTGTTCTCCAGGCTGGCTTTAACTGACTTTTTAATTTCCATATTCGCGAATTTTTATATCCGGTTTAGGTCCCAAAGTTAGGAATAAAGTTGTAGATTTGCAAAAAATTTTAAAATGGTCAGTTATCATTGCGAAGATATCCGGTTCGAGTTCAAGGGTAAAACCTTGAATAACAAGTGGCTGAAGATGGTTGCCGAGAGCGAGGTCAAGCGGCTCGGAGACATCAGCATCATCTTTTGTTCGGACCCTTACATCCTGGATATCAACCAGCGCTACCTGCAGCACGATTATTTTACCGACATCATTACCTTCGATTATTGTGAAGGGAAGGTGCTCAGCGGAGACTTGTTTATCAGCATCGATACCGTTCGGGAAAATGCCCGAGAATACGGCGCTTCCTTCGAGGAGGAACTGAACCGTGTCATGGTGCATGGGCTGCTTCACCTGATCGGCTACGATGACCATACGCCCGCCGAGCAGCAGGAGATGCGGGGCAAGGAAGACTATTATCTGTCGATCCGTAAAATTCTGAAAGGATAGGGGAGCATGGTGTACGATGTAATTGTGGTTGGCGGCGGCCATGCCGGGTGCGAAGCTGCGATGGCGGCGGCGAACCTGGGGTCGTCGGTGTTGCTGGTCTCGATGGATTTGCGGGGCTTTGCCCGGATGTCGTGCAACCCCGCGTTCGGCGGAATCGCGAAAGGACAGATTGTCCGCGAGATTGATGCGCTGGGCGGGTACACCGGTTTGGTGACGGACCGCTCTACCCTCCAGTTCCGCATGTTGAACCGGTCCAAAGGTCCGGCCATGTGGAGCCCCCGGGCGCAATGCGATAAAATCCAATTTTCCGCAGAATGGCGAAAAATCCTCGAAACTCATTGTAAATTAGATATTTACGAGGATTCTGCGGAGGCGATAACCCTCTCAGAATCGAAAATTTCAGGAATTCGTACTAGAACCGGAGCAATTTTTCATTCTCGCGCCGTTATTTTGACCGCCGGAACCTTCTTGAACGGACGGATGTTCATCGGTCGGACTTCTTTCGAAGGAGGGCGGATCGGAGAGCGGGCGTCTTATGGGCTTACGGAACAGTTGGTGCAGATGGGACTCCGGACCGACCGGATGAAAACCGGAACGCCGCCCCGGATTGATATCTCTTCCGTTGATACCGCCTCGCTCGAGCGACAGCAGGGCGATTCGAACCCGGGTCGTTTTTCTTTCTTGGACGAAGCGTCGGCAATCCAACGCAGCGGAGAGCAGATGGACTGCTTTATCCTGCATACCAACGAACGGGTACACGAGATTCTTCGGACGGGATTTGGCGATTCTCCCCTTTTCACCGGGATGATTTCCGGACGGGGACCCCGCTATTGTCCCAGCATCGAAGACAAACTCCGGGTCTTTCCGGACAACCCGGCGCACCAGCTTTTCCTGGAGCCGGAGGGCCGCTCGACCACCGAATATTATTTGCAGGGATTCTCCTCTTCTTTGCCGCTGAATGTGCAGCTGGATGCCCTACACGCGATTAAAGGGTTGGAAAACGTGAAGATTTTCAAACCGGCTTATGCGGTGGAATATGACTATTTTGATCCGACGCAACTTAGCGCAACCTTGGAGGTCCGGGAGGTGCCCGGGCTTTTCCTGGCCGGTCAGGTGAACGGGACAACGGGATACGAAGAAGCGGCCGCGCAGGGGATTATGGCGGGGATCAATGCCCACCAGAAGGTGCACGGGTTGGATCCTTTTATCTTACGTAGGGACGAGGCCTATATAGGTGTTTTAATTGACGATCTGATTACCAAGGGCGTGGACGAACCGTACCGGATGTTCACTTCCCGGGCGGAATACCGGATTCTGCTGCGCCAGGATAATGCGGATTTGCGATTGACAGGCCTTTCACATGCCTTGGGGCTGGCTTCTGATGCGCGGTATGATGCCATGAAACGCAAATATGAGCACGTTCAGGAGCTGCACGATTGGGCCGAGAAGACGCTGGTTAAGGCAGCTAAAGTGAATGATTTCCTGGTTTCTGCTGGCTCTGCTCCGCTGGATCAGTCTAAGAAAGTGGCTGAATTGGTCGCACGTCCGTCCGTTTTTCTGAAGGATTTGCTGCAAATTGTTCCACGTGGAACATATTCCGAGGAAGAAGTCGAATCTGTCGATATTGCCATCAAATATCAGGGCTATATTGACCGCGAAAGGGAGCTGGCAGATAAGATGGTTCGGTTGGAATCGCTTCGCATTCCGGAGGGTTTTGACTTCGATTCTGTGTCCGGACTCTCGATAGAATGCCGTCAGAAACTAAAAAAATACGCGCCCCGCACATTGGCGCAGGCGTCGCGTATTTCGGGTGTTTCCCCCGCAGATATCTCGGTTCTGCTGGTCTATTTTGGTCGGTAAAAGGTCCCGCTTTTCTCTGCTAGAGCATCTGCAAAGCTGCTTTGATGATTTCTTCCACGCCTGCCGACGGGGTTTTGGCTAGGATAGCGCGTACGGCTTTGGTAACGTTCGGTTTGGCAAAGCCCAGCATAACCAGGGCGTTGGTGGCTTCCTCCACCGTGGCATTTGCGGAGACGCCACCGAAGAGGGCGAGGGATTCGCCGTCGCTCTTTCCCACCTTGTCTTTCAATTCCAGGATTACGCGCTGCGCCGTTTTCAAACCAATTCCTTTCACGCCTTTCAGTAGGGTCAGGTTTTCGGTCAGGATGGCCTCCCGGAGAGCAGCTGCGCTCAGGGAAGAAAGCATGATCCGGGCCGTTCCAACCCCGATTCCAGACACGCTGATGAGCTGACGGAACAGTTCCCTTTCGTCTTTGGTGACAAAGCCATAAAGCTCGTGCCCGTCTTCTTTTACGTGGTAGTGGACATAGATTTTTGCGGTGCTTTTGCCCATCAGGTTTTCATAGCCCTGGAGGGTGATCATGATGAAATAACCGACCCCGCCGCAATCGATGACGGCCGATGCCGGAGTTAATTCTGCTAGGGTTCCTTGGATATACTCGTACATAGAGCGATGTGTTGACTTTGTACAAAGGTCGTAAATTTCTTTCAGAAAACCGCTTAAATTTGTTACTTTTGCAAGTTATTATGATGGCAATAGAAGAAATACGCGCGCAATTTCCCGCTCTCGGGAGGACGGTTTACGGAAAACCGCTTGTGTATTTGGACAATGCGGCTACCAGTATGCGGCCTCGTCTGGTGATGGAACGGCAGGAGGAATTGGCGTCTTTGCACAATGCCAATATCCACCGGGCGGTTCATGCCTTGGCGGGGGAGGCGACAGACGCTTATGAAAGCGCCCGGGACGCCGTTGCCCGTCATATGCATGCTGCCTCGCGTCGGGAAATCATCTTTACCTCCGGCACAACGGCGTCCATCAATCTGGTAGCCTTTTCCGTTGGGGAAACGTTCATAAAACCTGGCGATGAAATCCTGGTTTCCGAGGCGGAACACCACTCCAATATCGTTCCCTGGCAGATGATGTGCCAGCGCAAAGGGGCGGTCTTGAAGGTCCTCCCGGTTGACGACGAAGGGCATCTGCGCACAGATCTGCTGCCGAACCTGCTTACGGAGAAAACCAAGCTGGTCGCTCTCTCCCAAATCTCCAATGTCCTGGGAATTCTTAATCCAGTAAAGGATGTTGTAACTATTTGTCATTCAAATGGTTCAATGGTTTTGGTCGATGGTGCGCAGGGCATGGTGCACGGGGGAGTGGACGTGCAGGATCTGGACTGCGATTTCTACGCCTTTTCCGGCCACAAAGTGTATGCGGCGACGGGTACCGGCGTCCTGTATGGAAAAGAAGCCCTGCTGGAAAAGATGGTTCCCTATATGGGCGGCGGAGAGATGATCGGGACCGTGCGTTTTACGGGCACGACCTATGCCCCGCTGCCGGCAAAATTCGAGGCGGGAACCCAGAATTTCAATGCGCAGCCAACCTTGCAGACGGCCCTGGATTTCGCTGCCGGTTTGCAAAACGGCGCCTATTGTAAGCATGTGCGTGACTTCGTTTTGGAGGCGTTGACGGCCGATCCCCGGATCAAGCTGTACGGTGTTCCCCGTGGAACAGAGGACAAGATTGCGCTCTTTTCTTTCACGGCGGAGGGGGCACATCACGAGGATATCGCCCTGATTCTGGATAAAATGGGGGTTGCGGTGCGCTCCGGGCAAATGTGCGCCGAGCCGCTGATGGACCGCTTTGGCGTGACGGGCATGGTGCGGGCGTCCTTCGCGCCGTACAACACCCTGGAGGAGGCGGAAATCTTCTTGAAGGCGCTGGACAAAGCGTTGATGCTCCTGCGATAAACAACCTGATTAGCAATTAGATAGAATGAATGCTACTGGAACATTGGAAGAAGCCAAACAGGCCGTCATCGATGATTTTTCGATGTACGACGAGTGGCTGGATAAATATGAATATTTGATTGAACTGGGGAAGGACCTGGAAGCCTATCCCGAGGATGCGCGCACGGACGATCACCTGATCAAGGGCTGCCAGTCGCGCGTCTGGCTGGACTGGAAGGTGGAAAACGGGGCGCTGCAGTTCCGTGCCGACAGCGACGCCATTATCACCAAAGGCATCATCTCCTTGCTGATCCGGGTCTATTCCGGCCGCACTCCGGCAGAAATCGCCGCGGACGATTTCGGGTTTATCGAGGCCCTGGGATTGAAAGAAAATCTGTCTCCTACACGCGCCAACGGCCTGGTTTCCATGATCGAGACCATCCGCCGCGCCGCACAGGAAAACCTATAGAAAATGAGCGAAAACAAAGAAATACTGAATGCCGAAGACGTGAAAGAGCTGGCTCCCCTGTATGAGAAGGTGGTCCTGGCCCTGAAGCAGGTGTATGATCCGGAGATTCCGGTGAACATTTATGATCTCGGCTTGATTTACGAACTGAATATCAACAAGCAGCACGAAGCCTTCGTGCGGATGACCTTTACCGCGCCCAACTGTCCGATGGCGGACGAGGTAATGGCCGAGGTCCAGCGGAGCGTGGCCGACGTGCCCGGCATCACCAAGTGTGAAATCGAGCTTACCTTTGAGCCCGCATGGGATCAGAGCATGCTTTCGGACGAGGCGAAAGTTGAGTTGGGCATGGATGTAGATTTGGACACGGAAGATGGCCTTCGTTAGCCTTTATTTTTCCCTGGGCAGCAACCTGGGAGACCGACGGGAAAACATTCTGGAAGCCCTCTGCCGCCTGGATGAAGCCCTTGGATCGCACTGGAAAGCCCTTTCTCGCCTCATCGAAACCAAACCGATGGGCTTTGTGGGCGGGAAATTCCTGAACGGCGCGGTGCTGTACCGGATTCCGGAGGGACCCGATCCCGAACAGCAGGCGAGGGACGTGCTGGCGACCGTCAAACGCATCGAACGGGAAATGGGACGGCTCGATCCGCCCGAATACGACGGTGCCGGGAACCGCATCTACCATTCGCGCATCATCGACATCGACATCCTGTTCCTGGGTGCGCTGCGGATGGATACCCCCGAGCTTACCATCCCGCACAAGGACATCCAAAACCGTCCGTTCGTGATGATTCCCCTGCTGGAAATCGCCAAACCCACGCTGAAAGCGACATTTCCGGAAATATTTGATTAAATTTGCACGTTTTTGAAGATAAACAACAAAAGATATGACGCAAGACGAACTTTTCAAGGTACTGGTTGCGCATTGCAAGGAGTACGGTTTCATTTTCCCGTCCAGTGAGATTTACGACGGACTGGCCGCCGTATATGACTACGGACAGATGGGCGTTCAGCTCAAAAACAACATCAAAAATTACTGGTGGGAGGCGATGACACGCCTGAACGAGAACATCGTCGGGATCGATTCCGCCATCTTCATGCACCCCCGCATTTGGGAGGCTTCTGGCCACGTGGGCGCGTTCAATGACCCGCTGATTGACAACAAAGATTCCAAGAAACGGTATCGTGCCGATGTCCTGATCGAGGACTACCTGGGCAAAATCGAAGAGAAGATTGAAAAAGAGGTGGCAAAGGGACGCAAGAAATTCGGCGAGGCCTTCGACGAGGCCCAGTTCCGCGCGACCAACCCCAATGTCCTGCGCGAACAGGCCAAGTGGGACGAGGTGCACAACCGCTATGTGGCCGCTGAAAAGGCCAACGACTTTGCCGAATATCGCCAGATCATCATCGATTGCAACATCGTCTGCCCGATATCGGGAACCTGCAACTGGACCGAGGTCCGTCAGTTCAACCTGATGTTCTCCACCTCCGTGGGTTCCACGGCCGATGGTGCCAACCTGATTTATCTGCGTCCGGAGACCGCCCAGGGTATTTTCGTGAACTACCTGAACGTACAGAAAACAGGCCGTATGAAGATTCCGTTCGGTATCGCCCAGATTGGCAAAGCCTTCCGCAACGAGATCGTGGCCCGTCAGTTCATTTTCCGCATGCGCGAATTCGAACAGATGGAAATGCAGTTCTTCATCAAACCGGGAACGGAACTGGAATGGTTCAAAAAATGGAAGGAAACCCGCATGAAGTGGCATGTGAACCTGGGAATGGGTGCCGAGAACTACCGTTTCCACGATCACGAGAAACTGGCCCACTACGCCAACGCCGCGACCGATATTGAGTTCAACTTCCCCTTCGGCTTCAAGGAACTGGAGGGTATCCACAGCCGCACCAACTTCGACCTGGGCAACCACCAGAAGTTCTCCGGCAAGAAGATTGAGTACTTCGATCCTGAGGAGAATACCTCTTATACCCCCTATGTCATTGAGACGTCCATCGGTGTAGACCGGATGGTGCTGGCCGTGCTGAGCCATGCCTACACGGTGGAGGAACTGGAAGGCGGCGACTCCCGCGTGGTGATGAAGATTCCTGCCCCGCTGGCTCCGATCAAGGTGGCCGTGATGCCGCTGGTCAAGAAGGACGGTCTGCCGGAAGTGGCGCAGAAAGTGGTGGACGAATTGAAGTACGACTTCTCCTATCAGTACGACGAAAAAGACTCCATCGGAAAGCGCTACCGTCGCCAGGATGCCATTGGCACACCCTTCTGCGTGACCATTGACCACGACACCCTGACCGACGGGATGGTGACCGTCCGTGAACGGGATACCATGCAGCAAGAGCGCGTCAAGATTGAAGACTTGCGCGCCCTTATCGAAAAGAAAGTCAGCCTGACAACCCTTTTAAGAAACCTGTAATTAACTTAACGACAGTTTTCTTATCTAAGCTGAAAGATGACCGGGAAGGTGTACGTAACGTTCACAGCCCGGTCTCTTTGTTTACCGGGCGTCCATTTGGGAGAGCTGCTCACCACGCGGACGGCCTCGCGGTCCAGGGCCGGGTCGGCGCCCCGCAGAACTTTCACTTTTCCCACGGATCCATCTTTCATTACCGTAAATTGAAGGGTGACTTTTCCTTGCACGCCGTTCTCTTTCGGAACCTCGGGATAGACCAGATGGGCATTGACCCAACGGGTAAACTCGTTGGCATCTCCGCCGTTGAAAGAAGGCTTCTCTTCCACCAGGACAAAGATGATGTCTTCTTCTATCGGGTCTTCTTCTTTTGTGTCTTCCACATAATCCATAATGTTCACGGGAGTCGCATCTTCTTCGAACGTGCTCACGAATTCATCCACCTGGATGTCATCGTCCACAATCTGGATATCGTCGGAGATGACCGGCATGGCGGGAGCCTGCGGCGGAGCGGGCGGCGTGTCCAGGATGACGGGGACATCGTCCTCCTCGATGGCGGTGGCCATTTCGGCCAGCAGGGTTGCTTTTTTATCGGGCGTTGCATAGGAAAACAGGGCCAGCACGACGGTCAGAGCCACCGCAAGGCCCATTTCTGCAAACAGGAAGCGTTTATTCTCGGCAGACGCTCTTTCACTTTTCTTCGTTTCCATACTCTTTTCTTTTTTAAGGGTTGATCCGGGCAACACCCCCTGCCGGCGGCAGTTTGGTTGCTGATGCAAAGGTACGGCCTTCCGGGGCCGTTTTCCAAATTTTCGCGCCGATATAATCTATCGCGGCACCCGCGTAACTTGCTGATAATCAAAGCGTTGAGGCGGCGCACTGGGCGAAAATCTATCGCGTTTTCTAACCACTTGATAATCAATTAATTACAAGCGCTCACTTTTCTGAATACTTTTTGTATCTTTGTAGAGGAAGATCGGGAAACAGACCCTTTCCCACAAAAGAAACAGAGCAATGAGACTGATTTTGGTAATTCTTTTGACGGCGGCCCTGCAGGGAGACGCCCGGCAATGGTATGAAACCGGTTGCCAACAACTGGAAGAAGGCTCCTTCCACAAGGCGGCCGTATCGTTGGAAAAAGCTTTGGTACAAGCAGGAAAAGACGAGGCGCTCAAAGGACAGATTTTCAGGAAGTTAGCCTACACGTTCAATGCTTCCGGCGACCAGGAACGGGCGGCCCAGAACCTCTACGAAGCCTATGGAGCCTTTTCCAAAGCCGGACGGCTCGAGGATGCCCGGCACGTCCTGCTGGAATACGGCCAGGCCTTCTATAACCTCCAGGACTACCAAAAGGCGGAACAGGTGTTCAAACAGACCCTGTCCCTGGCCCATGCGGCCGGAGACACCCTGATGGAAGTCCATACCCTTCGCAGCTATGCAGCCATGCTCCTGGAAAAAGAACCTCCCCGCAAGACCGACGTCCAGGCGGCCATTGAAATGTACTCCCGTGTGGCCGACGACCTGCATTATCCCCTTCCCTGCACGGATATGGGCGCCCTGTCCTATGCTTATTCGTTCCTGGGGCAGCCCGGCGATGCCCGTTACTGGCTGCACAAGGCAGTAGAAACCTGCGAGACCAAGGCCGACCGTCAGGCCCTGCGTTTCCGGGAATACCAGGTCTATGCCCGTTCCGGACAGACAGACAAGGCTTTGCATGCCCTGGAGCAGGTGATGCGGGCAGAAAACCGGAGAAACGATGCCGCCCTGCAGAGCGCGGTCTCCCGCGCACGCGAAGATTATTTAAAGGACCAGACGGCCCTGGCCCGGGAGCAACTCCGCTCCGCCAGGCTCAGCCGCCTTGCCCTGGCGCTCCTCTTCCTGGCCATCCTGGGCTCCGTTGTCCTGTATTTCATGGCCCGCAAATTGGCCACCGAGAAGGCCCTGGCAGAAGAAAAGGCCCTGGCCGAGCGCTATCTTGGCGCGGCAGAAGACTTGCAAAACCGGCTCGGGGCCGTCTCGAAGCAACTTTTGAGCGCGGGCTCGGAGAAGAACGACCTGCTGGAACGCCTCTGCGAACAATACTATATTTATGAGGGGTCCTCGGACGAAAAACTGCAGAAGAACATCCTGAAGGAAGTGCGCAGCACCATCGATGCCCTGCGCAGCGACCCCAAAACCCTTTCCGCGCTGGAAAAATCCCTGAACGAGCGCAGCGGCGGAGCCGTGGAACAATTGCGTGCGCAGTTCCCCAAATTCAAGGAAGACGATTTCCGCCTCTACATCCTGGCCGCATCCGGCTTGAGCAGCACCACCATCGCGACCCTCATGGACAAGGATAAAAGCGTGGTTTACAATCGTTTGAGCCGGCTGCGCAACAGAATAGCGGACGCTGCCGTTCCCGACAAAGCCCGCTTTCTGGAAATTCTGGGATAGGATCTATACCTCGATCGCGGAATCGAATTCGCGAAGGAAGCGGAGATCGTTTTCGAAGTAATGGCGCAGGTCGTTTACCTGCCACTTGAGCATGGCGATGCGTTCGATACCCATACCGAAGGCAAAGCCGCTGTATTTCTTGGAATCGATGCCGGAGGCCTCCAGCACGTTCGGGTCAACCATGCCGCAGCCCATGATCTCCAGCCAGCCGGTGCCCTTGCAAATGTTGCAGCCCTTGCCGTGGCAGATGTTGCAGCTCACGTCAATTTCCGAAGACGGTTCCGTGAACGGGAAATAGGACGGCCGCATGCGGATCTGCGTATCGGGACCGAACATTTCGCGGGCGAACAGGAGGATGGCCTGCTTCAGGTCCGCAAAGGTCACATTTTCATCGATATACAGGCCTTCCACCTGGTGGAAGATGCAGTGAGCGCGGGCGGAAATGGCCTCGTTGCGGAACACGCGTCCCGGGCAGATAACCCGGATGGGAAGGTCCATTTTCTCCATGGCGCGGACCTGTACGGACGAGGTATGCGTACGCAGCAGCAGCGGATTGATGTGTCCGGCCGATACGAAGAACGTGTCCTGCATGTCGCGGGCAGGGTGGTTCGGCGGGAAGTTCAACGCTTCGAACACGTGGTAATCGTCCTCAATTTCAGGGCCTTCCGCCACGTCGTAACCGAATTTGCGGAAAATGTCCACAATCTCCTGCCGGACGATGGAAACCGGGTGACGGGACCCCAGCGGCTGCGGCTCGCCCGGCATGGTCAGGTCTTCGAGGGAGCCGTTGTCGGCGGCAACCGTCTCCGTAGCGGCTTTCAGCTGCTCGATTTTGGCGGTGGCGGCCTGCTTCAGCTCGTTCAGGACGCGCCCGAACTCCCGTTTCATATCCTTGTCCACGTTCCGGAACTCCTCGAACAGGGCCGTAATCTCTCCCTTCCGGCCCAAGAAACGCACGCGTGCTTCTTCCACCTGCTTCTGGGTCTGGCACTTGAGATCGTTCAGTTGATTGAACAACGCATCAATCTTCTCTTTCGTTACCATATCTATTTGACTTTTAATTATTTCTGTTTAATGGCAGCCTGTCTCGCCGCCCGTTTTTCGCGGGCTTTCTGTTCCCGTCCCGCACCGCTTTTCAGGTATTTGGCCCACTGGCTGTCGTCCAGCACGCGATGGAAGGAATCATAGATCCGCTGCATCCATTTGTCGCGGGCACCCTCGTACAGGGCGTTGTTTTCGACCTTTCGGGCTTGCAGGGCCTCAAATTCCTCCTGCATGGCCCGGTAGTCGTGCGTAAGGATGGAATCTACATAAAACACCTGCCAGGATTCCAGCTTGAGGGTACTCTCATAGCGTTCCACTTCCTTCTCGATAAATTCGTAGAACTTCTTCTCCTTCTCTTCCGGGGTCAGCTGCTCCTGTGCAGACAGGGCGGGCGTCATCCCGAAACAGAGGGCCAGAACCAGCAATATTTTCAGATACCGTTCCATACGAACAAAAAAATTCATAGATTTGTATTCTGATAGTATATGAGCGACAAAAATAGTGAATTCTTAGAAAAGAAAAAAATGAAAAGAAAATCAGCCTGTTGTATCCTCTCTGTCCTGGCGCTTGTTTTTGTAGCGGAATGGCGTGCCGACGCCTGCACCAACATCATCATTTCCAGCGGTGCCAGCAAAGACGGATCGTGCCTGGTTTCCTATGCTGCCGACTCCCATTCGCTGTATGGTGAACTCTATTTCCGGCCGGCGGCCGATTACGCCCCCGGGACCATGCTGAAGATTTACGATTGGGATACGGGCCGGTATCTGGGCGAAATCGCCCAGGTAGAGCACACCTTCAAAACGGTGGGCAACATGAACGAGCACCAGCTCATCATCACGGAAACCACCTACGGCGGCCGCGAGGAACTGCTGGACCGCCGGGGCATCATCGACTACGGTTCACTCATCTATATTACCCTCCAGCGGGCCAAAACCGCCCGCGAGGCCATTCAGATCATCGTGGACCTGGCCAACGAATACGGCTATGCCTCCGAGGGGGAGACTTTCTCCATCGCGGACAAGAACGAAGCCTGGGTCATGGATTTGATCGGGAAAGGCATGAACATCCGCAACGGCGTCAACGTGGACAAGGGTATCGTATGGGTGGCCCGCCGCGTTCCGGACGGCTACATCTGCGCCCATGCCAACCAGGCCCGTATCGGGAAATTCCCGCTGAACGATCCGGAGAACTGCCTCTATGCCAAGGACGTGATTTCCTTTGCCCGCAAGAAAGGCTATTTCCAAGGGGAAGACGAGGATTTCGACTTTGCCAAAGCCTATGCCCCGTGGGATTTTGAAACCACCCGTGCCTGCGACGCCCGTGTCTGGAGCGCCTATAACCTCCTGTGCAACGGCTGGTTTACCTATACGGAAGAAAGCGGCCGCATCCTGACGAAAGATGCCTACACCTATGTGGATTATGCCCTGGGCTATGACCTGGAAAACCGGATTCCCCTCTTTGTGAAGCCCAACCACAAGGTGGGCGTGAAGGATCTGGCCAACGCCATGCGCGACCATTTCGAAGGAACGCCCATGGATATGACACAGGATATCGGAGCCGGCGGAAACGGCCTTCCCTACCGTTGGCGCCCCATGCGGTTCGCCAGCGGCGGGAAACGCTACCTGAACGAGCGGGCCATTGCCACCCAGCAGACCGGCTTCTGGATGGTAGGACAGGCCCGTCCCTATCTGCCCGACGTGATTGGCGGCGTTCTCTGGTTCGGTACAGACGATGCTGCAACTTCTTATCTGACACCGATTTACACCAATGTAAACAGCGTTCCCAACTGCTTCCGGGAGGGCAACGGAGACTTGCTGCACTATTCTGCAACGGCCTCGTTCTGGATCAACAACCGGGTCGCCAACGCCTGCTACAAGATGTATGACCAGATGGCCCCCTATGTGCGGGAGCGGGTAGATGATTTTGAGAACGAAGTCCAGCTGCGGCTGACCCACAACGACGAGGAAGCCCTGAAACTGTATAACAAGATTGCCTTCAAGGCCCAGGAGCAGTACGAAAAGAACGGCAAGGTAAAGAACGATTACTTTGTGTCGCTCCGCCGCCAGCTGACCCGATTCTCGACGGAAACGGCCCAGAACCAGTTCCAGGCCTGGGTCAAACTGGAAGAGACCCTGTTGGTGAAGTTTATTGACGGCAATGTGAAGGCCCAGGACCGCGACGGGAATTTCCTGCACACGGAGCATTCCACGAAAATGCCGGCCAAGATGAAACACCCGGGCTATTCCGATAAATGGAAGGCGGCGGTGGCTGCCGACCATGGTGAGGTTTTGGTGATTCCGGAAAAGAAGAATGAAGATGAGTAGAACTTTCAACCCGGCAAGGCTGTTCCTTGCCCTGATGCTGTTGTTGGCGGCCGTCCCGGGCCGCGCCGATGAAGGGATGTGGCTGATCAACGCCCTGGATGCGGCTTTGGAGAAAAAAATGCAGGAACGCGGCTTGCTGCTGAACGCAAAAGACATTTACGATGCCGATGCGCCCGGCGCAACCCTCTCGGATGCCGTCATCGCCCTGGGATTCTATTGCACGGGCAGCATGGTGTCCGAGGAAGGCCTGCTCATTACCAATCACCATTGCGCTTTTGGCGATATCCACGCGCTCAGCACGCCCGAACATAACTATCTGGAGGAAGGTTTCTGGGCGATGACGCGCGCAGAAGAGCTCCCGGTTCCCGGAAAGCAGGTCTTTTTCCTGAAGAAGGTGCTGGACGTCACCGATGAGGTGGCCGCCCTGAAACAGGAAATGCTCGCGCAGGGACAGGCCATCGGAGGCAGAAAGCTGTCTTTCGTCATGGAAAAACGCTACAAGGAGCAGACGGGCCTGGAGGCCTCGTTGAACGCCATGTGGGCGGGCGAGAAATACTATATGATGCTCTATCGGGAATACACGGACCTTCGCCTGGTGGCGGCGCCGCCGGTCAGCATCGCCGCTTTTGGCGGGGACGAAGATAACTGGGAGTGGCCGCAGCAAAAATGCGATTTCACCCTGTATCGCCTGTACGAGAACGACGCCCCCTATCGGCCCGAAAAATGGCTTAAAATTGCCCCGGAGGGCGTTCGGGAGGGAGACTATACCATGGTGATCGGCTATCCCGGCCGCACCCGCCGTTACGCCTCCTCCTATGAAGTAGAGAACACGGCAACCTTGTCGCACCCCATCACGACCCGCATCCGCAAGGGACAGATGGCCATCATCAACCGATGGATGGAGGCCGATCCGGCCCTTCGCCTGAAGTATTCCGATACGTATTTTTCCCTAAGCAATGTCCAGGAGCTGAACGAGGGCGAGATGCTGTGCTGGCGCCGTTTCGGCGTGGTGGAGCAGAAACGCCGGGAAGAGAAGCGGCTGCAGGCATGGATCGATGCGGATCCGGCGCGCAAGGCCCGCTGGGGAAACCTGCTGAAGGAAACGGATTCCCTCATCCGCCGGAACGCCATGGTCGAGGCCAACCGGATCTACTTCCGTGAAACCTTGTTCCGCGGGATGATCCTCACCCGCAGCATCATGCGGATGGGAAATGCCAGGGACAAACAGGAGGAATTCCGCCGTGCCTTGGCGGAAACCGACCCCCGTGTGGAACATGATCTGCTGGTCTATTCGTCCTCGGAATACTTTGCCGGCGTGGATTCTTCCTTCTACGGACCCTATCAGCGCGAGTTGATGCAACAGTTCCACGGCGACGTCACCGCCTTGGCCGAATATCTCTGGGACCAGACCTTCTTTACCCGCCCCGAAACGGTGGTAACCCGGGAGCTGTATGAAAACGACCCGCTGGTCCGCTTTGTGAAAGATGTGGGAGCCGGCACGTTCAATGAACGGAATCATTCGCTCAAGAACCGCAACCAGCTTTCCGACCTGGGCAAAGAATATACTCGGGCCCTCTACGCCATGCGCCAGGAAATGGGCATTCCCCAGTATCCGGATGCCAATTCCACCATGCGCCTTTCGTACGGCCGGGTGGGATCCCTGGAGCCGTGGGACGGCGTTCATTGTTCCTGGAAATCCACGGTCCGCGGCCTGGTAGAGAAACGGGATGTGTCCCGGCACGATTTTGCGTACGACGACAAGTTTGCCGCCGTCCTGGCCGGCGCGAAGCAAGACATGGTTGTCAACTTCCTCACGGACAACGATATAACGGGAGGAAACTCCGGCTCTCCGGTGCTGAACGCCCGGGGCGAACTGGTGGGTCTGGCCTTTGACGGGAACAAGGAATCCCTGGCCAGCGACGCCATGGTCGTTCCCGGGTATAACAAGTGCGTGTGCGTAGATATCCGCTATGTCCTCTTTGTCCTGTCCGAGTATGCAGGACTGAAGGATCTGGTGCGGGAGCTGACGCAGGAGTAGTTCCTACAAATCTTCTTGGGAAAAGAGGCGGGTGTCAGGGGCTCCCGCCATTCCTGTGCATGCCTGGAAGTGAAGCAGTTTCTTTTTGAAGGCTTCGTTGTTGACGGCCGCTTTGTCCTTACACAGATCGCCGACCAGCAGGGCCTTGTGCCCTTTGGGGAAGGCGACAATATCAAAGGTTTCGCCGCTGGCAGGGTTCCACCAGCCTTCTGCCGAAACATAGCCCTCTTCCTGCACGAGTTTGTCGCGGAAATAGCGCTGGGCCAGCAGCTTGCTGTTGTTTTCGGTCTGGGCTGCGCCGCCGGCGTGCAGGAACCACCAGAGCAGCTGCAACGGCTGGATTTCGAACCGGACAAGGTTGCGGGCCCCCTCTTTTGCAAACGGGGGACGCGTCTTCTTCACCAGGCCATAATCCTCTTCCAGCCGGGCCAGGTGGCCGCCCACGTTCATGCCCATGCGTTCCTGGATCTGGGGAGCCGATTGACACCCCTCTGCCAGCAGGGAAAGGATGGATGCGTACACCGGGGTCAGGGATCCCAGCGTCCGGGCCAGGAGGTTTTTCCCAAGGTGTGATACCGGTGATGCCGGATCCAGCGAGTCTGTCCGGATGCGGTCGGCTGTGTTGGCCTCCCGGTCCAGCAGCCAGCCGATGTATTGCGGCACACCCCCGGAAGCCGCATACAAGGCAAGGGCGTCCTCCCCGGTTGCCTCGGGGTTGGAACGGGTGAGCAGCTCGCGGGTTTCGCGGATGGTAAACGGGTCGATTTTCAAGTGCGTGTCCACCGTGTTCGGCTGTCCGAAATGGAAGTTCCGGGAAGAGGAAAGCAAGCACAGGAACAGGACGGTTTTCCGCTTGCGGTCATGGGCCAGCGCCGCCAATCTGGCCAGCGCTGCCGGGGCCGACGTTTCCAGCCGATCTACGTTTTCGATCACGAGGATCAGGTGCTCCTCCTCCGCTTTTCGGAACAGGAGATCGAAGCTCTCGTCCAGGGTTCCGGCGCCCATGTTCAGCTGTTGAGCCATGAGTTTTTCGGTCTGCATTTCCGCGTCGATCCACAGGATTTTGCGGCCTTTCAACGCCTCTTGTACCAGGCTTTTCTTGCCGATTCCATCGGGTCCCGTGATTAGGGCCACGCGGGTGTGCTGTTCTTCGGAAAGCCACCGCAGACGGGCAATCTCTTGAATCTCTTTCTTTCGAAATGCAAACTTCATAATCTTGATAAAGAATTATATATAAAATATAAGCTTATTCCTATTAACTTATCTGTCGTTAGACAAAGATACAGATAAGAATAGGAATAAGCAAATTTTTCTGCGATCAGGCCGCTTAGGCGTTGCCCAGCAGCACCTCGCCGTTGGCCACATCGACCCGGATCGAAGAGTCCTTGCGGACCGTGCCGTCCAGGATGGCTTTGGCCAGCTGGTTCACCAGGTCCCGCTGTAGGAGTCGCTTGACCGGACGGGCGCCGTAAGCGGGGTCGTAACCGTGCTCTACCATGTAGTCCTCGAAGGCCGGCGTAAAGGTGAGCGTCACGTTGTCTTCGGCCAGCCGCTTTGTCAGTTCGTCCATCTGGATGTGAAGGATGTCGCGGATGTCGTGCCGCGTGAGCGGTTCGAACATGATGGTCTCGTCGATTCGGTTCAGGAACTCCGGACGGACGGTCATTTTCAGCACGTCCATCACCTGCTTCTTGCACTCCTCCAGCAGCTCGTGCCGGCGGGCGATGATGTTCATGTCGGCCGAAGGGTCGCCCGTGGTTTCGGGCAGGCGCTCCATGAATCCCTGGATGATGTCGGAACCCACATTCGAGGTCATGATGAGGATGGTGTTCTTGAAGTCCACCGTGCGTCCCTTGTTGTCCGTCAGACGACCGTCGTCCAAGACCTGCAGCAGGATGTTGAATACGTCCGGGTGGGCCTTTTCAATCTCGTCCAGCAGCACCACCGAATAGGGTTTGCGCCGCACGGCCTCGGTGAGCTGTCCGCCCTCGTCGAATCCCACGTATCCCGGAGGGGCGCCGATGAGCCGGCTCACGGTATGCCGCTCCTGGTATTCGCTCATGTCGATACGGGTCATCATGTTCTCGTCGTTGAACAGGAACTCCGCCAGCGCTTTGGCCAGTTCCGTCTTGCCCACGCCCGTGGTACCCATGAAGAGGAAGGAACCGATGGGGCGCTTTTCGTTGCTCAGGCCCGCCCGGTTGCGCCGGACGGCATCTGCAACAGCCTGGATGGCCGTTTCCTGGCCCACGACACGCTTGTGCAGCTCGCTCTCCATCCGCAGCAGTTTCTCCTTTTCGCTTTCCAGCATCCGTTTCACGGGAATGCCGGTCCATTTGGCCACCACCTCGGCCACGTCTTCCGGCGTAACCGATTCAGTAACAATGGGATCTTCGATAGCCGCCTGGCGGGCGGTCAGGTCATCGATCTGCTTCTGGGCCGCGGCAATCTTGCCATAGCGCAGTTCCGCCACCTTTCCGTAGTCTCCCGCGCGCTCGGCCGCTTGCGCCTCAATCTTATAATCTTCTATCTGCTGGCGGGCGTTCTGCAGGTCGCGCAGGATGTCCTTTTCGTTGTTCCACCGCTGCATCAGTTCTTCCCGCTTCGCATTCAGCTCTTTCAGTTCCGCGTCAATCTTTTCCATCTTCAGGGAAACGCCCTCGCGTTTGATGGCTTCCTTTTCAATTTCCAGCTGACGGATCCGGCTGTTCAGGTCGTCGATGGGTTCCGGGACGCTGTTCATCTCCAACCGCAGGCGGGAAGCCGCCTCATCGACCAGGTCGATGGCTTTGTCCGGCAGGAACCGGTTGGTGATGTACCGGTGCGACAGATTGACGGCCGCAATCAGGGCGTCGTCTTCGATGCGCACGCGGTGATGGTTTTCGTATTTTTCCTTCAGGCCCCGCAGGATGGCGATGCTTTCGGCGGGCGTAGGTTCGTCCACCATGACTTTCTGGAAACGGCGCTCCAGGGCCTTGTCTTCCTCGAAGTACTTCTGGTATTCATCCAGCGTGGTAGAGCCGATGGTACGCAGTTCGCCGCGCGCCAGGGCCGGTTTCAGGATGTTGGACGCATCCATTGCCCCGCCGCTGCGGCCCGCACCCACCAGGGTGTGGATCTCATCGATAAACAGGATGATTTCGCCGGCGCTGTCCACCACTTCCTTCACCACGCCTTTCAAGCGCTCCTCAAACTCGCCCTGGTACTTGGCGCCCGCGATGAGCGCGCCCATATCCAGGGAATAGATGGTCTTGCTTTTCAGGTTTTCCGGGACGTTCCCGTCCACGATTTTCTGGGCGATGCCTTCCGAAATGGCGGTCTTGCCCACGCCGGGCTCGCCCACCAGGATGGGGTTATTCTTGGTTCGGCGGCTCAGGATCTGCAGCACGCGACGAATCTCTTCGTCCCGCCCGATCACCGGATCCAGCTTCCCCTTTGCGGCCATCTCGTTCAGATTCACCGCAAACTTGTTCAAAAATTGTAAATCCTTATTATTCATTGCATTTCCTCCTTTTTAACCGGGTGGTCAAAGGGCAAACGCAAGAGAAGCCAGCTGACCACGGGGTCAACCGGCTATCGTCCAAACTCTATTCCAATAGGATTTACGCTGACAAAATGTCAGTCCTGGGAGACGGGGGTTCCAGGGAAAGCGGGCTGGCTTTCGGTGGCGACGTTCTCAATCTGGTCGGTCATATCGGTCTCCGTCGTGCGGCTTCCCAGCGTAAAGGAAGACACGATGCTGAGCACGAGGATGAAGGTTACCAGATACCAGGAGAATTTTTCCAGGATGTCGGCCGTCTGGCGGACGCCAAGCGTCTGGTTGGCGGAAACGAAGTTGCTGGCCAGACCGTCTCCTTTACCGTTCTGCAGAAGGACCACAAGGGTCAGCAGCACGCTTGCAAGCACGATCAGAACAACCAGCGTCGTAAAAATCCAATTCATATCTTACTACTTATTAATTATCCAAATTTTCGATAAGGGATGCAAAGTAAGCACTTTTTTCCGGATATCGCAAACTTAAACGGGAATAAATTTTCCGCGACTGCTCATAATAACCCTGTTCCGCATAGATTTGGGCCAGGGTTTCGGTGCAGAACGGACTGTCTGCAACGTCCGCTTCTCCTTCAGCCGAAGCGGTTTCCGCGGCGCGTGCGGCATAGTGCGAAAACACATTGTCCCCTTCGCGCCGGACACCGTCGTACTGGGCCTGCGTGAAGAAATCGCCGCCCACAACGCGCACATCGGATTTCGGTTCCTCCTCTTTCGGGGCGATGAAGGATTTCAGCAGCGCGTCCACATCCTTGTCTTTCCAGTCGGTTTTCCGGGCCGATCGGACAATGTCCGAAATAATGGACCGCGTCCCGATATAGAGGGCTGCGTTGGCAAACTGTTCCTTGCCCCAGCCTTCTCCGCCCGACCGCACCATCCGCTCGCAAAGTTCCCGCCGGGCGGCGCCGAACCAGGGATACAGGTTCACCAGGCCAACCAGCTCTTCCAGCGTGAGGGATCGTATGTTAATATAGTCGAGCGCCATCGGTTACCACTGTGCTACGGTAGCATTGAATATTTCATCCACCAGCTTCTTGATGATTTCCTCGCACAACTGGCCTTCCACGGCACCCAGGTCCTGCATGGAATCGTAATCTTCATAGGCCGTGAAACTCTTGTTGTCGAAACTGTCCTCGGGATATTTCTTGTTTTCGAACGAGATTTTCACCGTGACGGTGAGGCGGTTCTGGGCGGCCACCTCGTCGGCGGTCACCGCCGTGGCGCGCACGTCATACCCGGTAATTTCGCCCGTGATCTCCAGGTCGCCGTCCATGTCCACCTGCTCCAGGCGCGTCAGTTTGCGGAACTGGTCCTTCACGGCCTCGGTCAGGTCGTTGCTCAGCGACGGATTCACCTTCAGCGCCTTGTATTCAAAATAGTTGATGGTGATGGTCTGCACATCCGGTTGGATGGAAGTTCCTGTAAACGAGTAGATTCCGCAGGCGGAAACCAGCGGGAGAACCAGCAGCAGGAGAATCAGGCGGAGCTTCATTTCTTGGTAGGTTTGGTGTCAAGGCCGAACTTTTCAATCTTCCGGTACAGGGTCCGTTCGGAAATCCCCAGCTCTGCGGCCGCCAGTTTGCGGTTTCCGCCGGAGCGTTCAAGCGCCTTGATAATCAATTCTTTACTTGCATTGTTGATGGAAAGGGACTCGTCCAGGATCTGGGGCTGCTCTTCGGCATCGTTGTCCAGCGACACGGAGCGGACCTCGCCGCTGGAAACGGGGACCCCCACGCCCTGCCACTCTGCCTCCGGCATCTCCGGTCCGGCCAGCTGATGGGGGTGCGGGATCGTTCCCTCGCCGCCATAGACGGTCTTTTTCAGGTCTTCCACTTCCTGTTTGATGTCCAGGATCGCCTTGATGAACATTTCCCGGTCCGATGCGCTCATGCCCCCCGCCTCGTGGCCGCCGGCGGCTACCGGCAGGGTAACCGGCGCCTCTTTCGGGAGGTACTGCTCCAGCGTGAGGGAATCCACCATGCGGCGCTCGGCGCCCGGGGTGAGCTTCTCTCCCTCCAGGGCCGCTACGGTCTCGGCCACGTTTTTCAACTGGCGGATGTTGCCCGGCCAGCGATAGCTCGTGAGCAGGCGGATGGCATCGCTGGTAAGATTCACCTTGCCCATGTTGTATTTCTCCGAAAAATCGGAGGTAAACTTCCTGAACAGCAGATAGATATCTTCTTTGCGGTCGCGCAGGGCGGGCAGGGAGATCTGGATGGCGCAGAGGCGGTAGTAGAGGTCTTCCCGGAACTTGCCCTGGCTCACGGCGTGCAGCAGGTTCACGTTGGTGGCCGCAATGACGCGGACATCGGTCTTCTCCACCTTGCTGGAACCCACTTTGATGAATTCGCCGCTCTGCAGGACGCGCAGCAGCTTGGCCTGGCTGGCCAGCGGCAGCTCCCCGATTTCGTCCAGGAAAAGGGTGCCCCCATCGGCCTCCTGGAAATACCCCTTGCGGGTTTCGATGGCGCCGGTGAACGAGCCCTTTTCGTGGCCGAAAAGTTCGGAATCGACCGTTCCTTCCGGAATGGCCCCGCAGTTGACGGCGAAATACTTGCCGTTCTTGCGACGGCTGTTCTGGTGGATGATCTTCGGGATGTTTTCCTTGCCGACGCCGCTCTCGCCCGTGATGAGGACCGTCAGGTCTGTGGGCGCGATGGCCATCGCCGTTTCCAGGGCGCGGTTCAGCGCCGCGTCGTTCCCGATGATGTCGAATTTATTTTTGAGCCGCTGTAATTCTTGCGTATCCATTTTTTTTCAACTTATCGCAAAGTTAACGAATTTCCTGAAAATAATTGTTATCTTTGCCTAATTGAGAATTAAATCTTAATGCGAAATATGAAAAAAGGAATCAGAATTTTTGCAGCGGCAGTCCTGGGACTGGCCCTTGCTGCCTGCTCCTCGGCCGAGAAAATGGCCCAGCAGGCTGAAAATGTTACCGTGAAGTGCACCCCCGTGGTTCTCGAGGCCGTTGCCGGCAATGTGGACGCACAGGTGGCCGTAACCTATCCGAAGGACTATTTCCACCCCAAAGCCATCCTGGAGGTGACGCCGGTGCTGGTTTATGAAGGCGGCGAAGCCAAGGGAAAAACCTTGATGTACCAGGGCGAAAAGGTGAAGGACAATTACAAGGTCGTCCCCACGGCCGGAACCACCGTCAGCGAGAAACTTCATTTCGATTATGTAGAAGGGATGGAGAATTCGCACCTCGAACTCCGCGGCGTGGCCCGTTACGGCAAGAAGTCCGTCAACCTGCCCGTCAAGAAGGTGGCCGACGGTGTGAACACCACGTACATGCTGGTCAAGCGTGAAGGCCAGCTGGCTTTTAAGAAAGACAACTACCAGTCTGTCATCAAGCAGACCGCCGAAGGCCAGATTCTCTATCAGGTGAACTCTTCCGAAGTGCAGAGCAAGCAGCTTTCCAGCCAGTCCGTGAAGGACTTCCAGGCCGCCCTGGACGAGATTGCCGCCAACGAGCGCAAGACCATCACGGGCACCGAAGTGGTTGCCTACGCTTCCCCGGAAGGTGGTGAGAAACTGAACGCCAAGCTTTCCGACAACCGTTCCAAGACGGGCGAGAAGGCTTTCGAGAAAATTACCAAGGGCAAAGAGGTGGGCAGCCCCGAGGTCCGCAGCATCGGTCAGGACTGGGAAGGCTTCCAGGAGCTGGTGGCCAAGTCCGACATCCAGGACAAGGACCTCATCCTGCGCGTCCTTTCCATGTACAGCGATCCGGCCGTGCGGGAAAGCGAAATCCGCAACATGTCCCAGGTCTATACCTCGCTGCAGAGCTCGGTGCTTCCCGAACTGCGCCGCGCCCGTTTCATCGCCAATGTGGAATACCAGAACTACACCGCGGAAGAGTTGGTGGAACTGGTCGATAACAACATCAACGTGCTGGACGAGGAAGCGCTCCTCCGTGCCGCCGCGCTGGTGAAGGACAATGCCAAGAAGGAAGAAGTTTACAAGAAAGCCGTGGAGAAATTCGGCAGCGACCGTGCCCAGTACAACCTGGCTGTCTGCTACTTGAAGGACGGTAAGCTGGACAAGGCCCAGAAGGCCCTCCAGGCCGTGAAGGAGCAGGACGGTGACGTCCAGAACGCCCTGGGTGTGGTGGCCCTGCGCAAGGACGACCTCGAGACCGCCAAGAAGTGCTTCAAGAAAGCCGGTACGGCCGAAGCCAAGGCCAACATGGGCGTGGTTGACATCCTCTCCGGAGACTATGCCAAGGCCGTCCAGGATCTGGCCGATGCCAAGGGCTGCTGCCACAACACGGTGCTGGCCTACCTGCTGAACGACCAGCCGGACAAGGCGCTTGCCGCCGCCCACTGCAAGGATCCCAAGGTGGCCTACCTGAAAGCCATCATCGCCGCCCGCCAGGGCAAGGCCGCTTCCGAGGTGAAGGGTTATCTGGAGGCCGCCGGCAAAGACAAGGAGTTGGCCGAGCGTGCTGCCAAGGATATCGAATTCGTAGATTATCGCTAGGTTCTTGCCGAATCCGTTAGGATAATCAAATTTTATTCGTATATTTGCAGTCCCGGTTCGTTCAGCTAAGGGCCGGGACTCTTTTCAGGAGAGGTGGGTGAGTGGCTGAAACCAGCAGTTTGCTAAACTGCCGTACTCTATCAGGGTACCACGAGTTCGAATCTCGTCCTCTCCGCAAAAATCCCTTACAGAGCACTCTGTGAGGGATTTTTCCTTGCTCATGGAATCATTATTTCAAAACTTCCCACTCTCCACCGAAGCGTCCGCCCTTTCTACGGATATCGCCAGATTCCCTCAATTTCTTGGTAATCTTTTCTACCCATCGATCACTGACACCTAGTATTACAGCTAAATTCTTCTGCGTTATTTTTGAGTCTCTTCTCATCAATTCCTTAACTTTTTCCGCATACCTTTCCGAACTTGTTTCCGAACTGTGTTCGGTAACAGGTGTGGAAACAGCCCCTAAACGTAACGTCAATTCTACCCGGTCTGTATTGGGGCCGAAATGCTCTTTGAGTGGGATTATTATGACTGCATTGTTTTTCTATATTTCTGCCCTTTTGCTTTTGGATTCTCCGGGACTGTCATTTCTAAAAAACCCATGTCAATCAGCGGTTGAATATGGCGCTGGCGATTACGTGATTGGTTATATAAGCCCAACCTGTCCATTATCTCTTTTGATGTACGCGGAACCGAACAAAAGTTTACGATGTCTAGCTGTTTCTTGGTTAGTTGGTGCGTTTTGATGGTGCACTTCTTTTCTGATGGTGCGCTTTCATGGTGCACTTCGGTATTTGATGGTGCATTTTCATGGTGCGTTTCTCCGGAACTTGGTGCATTTACATGGTGCTCTTTTCGAAGGATTGTTACGACGAACTCCTTGGTTTTCTCATTGTCGTTGAACTGCACGTCAATACCCGTATCCATAGCACGCTTGAGTCCACTGCCGGCGCCAGTGTAAGGCAGAAGGAAGGCGGCATTGTTGAACAAAAGGTCGTTTCTGGGCATGGACATGCCAGAGACGACGCTCTCTACCGTCATCCCTGCAGGCAGGTTGCCGGGGCTGTGAATCTCCACGCGATCATCAAAGATAAACACACGTACAGGCATGGTCCACACCAGGCTACGATGGACCAAGGCATTGGCGGTGAACTCCATAAGTGCGACAGACGGTATCTCAAGTTCTCCCAGAGAGTTGAAGTTCTCTTCTACCTGAACATTTCTCAAATTCCGGGTGAAGAACTGCATGATGGCGTTGAACTGATGAAGGATGTTCCCCTCCATCGAGGTGTCGGGAAAACGGTCGCGATACTCGGTTCCGCCGATGGAATTACCGAAGAAACTGATGCATTTGGCCGTATAGGTGGGGAAGAAACGTTGGACGGCCTTGGCAAAGAGAATGATTGCAGCTACGGTAAATCGGCCGTCCGGCCTGATGAGTTTAAGGTTTCTAAGAATATCGGCCGCAGTTTTATCGTTAATCAGCAGCGATGCTATCTCATCGGCGTTCAAATCGGCCGGCTTTCTTCCATCATCTGTCTGTTTGGGCAATGCTTCGCGGAATTTTTTGAGCAGGAAAGTCTTTATGGCTTCCATGTCCATGTCTTCCATCGTGGCGTCGGGTACAACAGCCTCATCTGCCTCGAAGGTGCCACAATCATCCATCATGGCCTTGAGTTCCATGTTATCAAAAATCTTCCGCTTGTCCGATCCTTGCTTTATCCAAATGATGCCCTTGTTGTCGTGATAGGGCTTATTTGTTCCCTCTTTGATAATAGCAATCACAATGTTCCCACCCTTCACTTTGGAGGTTTCCGTCTCAATTAAAATGGAGGGATGAAGCATATCGCTGGCAATCTGGCCCAGAGCGGCAGTGGTTTCCTGGGTTTCCTTGTAGGAAAGGGCATTTATCACTCCTGTTTTGTCGTTAATTCCAATGACAATGCGCCCGCCACGGTAATTACTCATGGCGCACATCTCGGTAGCGATGTCGTAATTATCCACGATACGCTCCTTGAACTGAACTTTGCCAACCTCGGCCAAATCTCTCAATTCCAGTATCTCTTTTTCGGTCATAGCCTTCAAGTTTTTACAAAAATACGGATTTTTTGTCGGAGCCTACAACAAATTGTTGAATTTGGTCATGGATTGGGCCTTAATGGAGTCCACGATGTCGATGTAGGGCTTCATGGCCTTGTAGTCGGAGTGTCCGGTCCACTTCATCACGATGTTCGGGGTAATACCGAGGGAGAGGGCGTTGACGATGAAGGTTCGGCGGCCTGTGTGAGTGCCGACCAGTTCCCACTTCGGTTGAATCTTGTCGGTTCGGACGTTACCCTTGTAGGTGGTGACGCGGATCTCCTCATTGATACCGGCTAGCTTGCACAACTCCTTGATGTCGCGGTTCATCGCCTGCCATGATGACGCCATGCTCTGTAAAAGCATAGGGTAAATACTTCCTGTGCTGCCCTCTTCTGTTTAAGGTCGCAATTTGCGACCTTAAAGACGCCCATTCTTCTTTGGTGAAGTTGAACTATCTCAAAATTTGCGACAGTTGGAACATCCTTAAGTTCTTCCTCCAAAGCTGTATTTATATGCTTCGCGAGAGTTTTCTTGTCACGGCCGAAAAGAATCGACATTTGTGTTCGGTCCAACCATACTGTTCTTCAATCAACGCCGGGCTATTCCGGCTTTCAAAGATAATCAAAGGAATCCATTCCGCATACATGATTGCATTCATAATCTTCCTAAGCGGGTATTTTCTCTTCCGCTGTTGCGGATCCAGGATAATTTCCGTAACTTGCCACTGTTTATCAGTGAGGTTACATAAAGTTACGAAGATTTACACACTTTATTAGCAAATTTAAACAGCTTCTAATAGAAGTAATGAAACCCCAGGCCCCCGCCATCCTTCTCCTGACGGTCTTTCTTGCCTTGTCGGCTTTCGGCCAGGAAAGAAGGGCCGTCATCCGGACCAACCAGCTGGGCTACCTGCCGGGGGCCACGAAAGTGGCCGTCTATCTGGGCCCGGCTCCGGCGCCGGAAGAATTCCAGGTGGTGAACGTATTCAGCGGCGAGCCGGTACTCCGGGCGAAAACCGTTCCCACGGGGCCCCTGGGGCAGATGGCGGCCACCGCCCGGCTCGATTTCTCCTCGCTCGTGACCCCCGGCTCGTACCGGATCGTCGCGGGCGATGCGTGTTCGGAAAGCTTCCCCATCGGCCCGCAGGTCTATGACGGGGCGGCCGATTTCGTGCTGCATTACATGCGTCAGCAGCGCTGCGGCTGGAATCCTTTCCTGCGCGACAGCTGCCACACGAAGGACGCCATCATTGTCTATCATCCCACCAAAAGCGGCCAACACCTGGACGTGCGCGGCGGGTGGCACGATGCCTCGGACTGCCTGCAATACACCGCCACCACCGCCAATGCCATCTACCAGATGGCCTATGCCTACGAGCGCAACCCGGAGGCTTTTGGCGATGCATACGGCACCGACGGCACCCCCGGGGGCAACGGCATCCCGGACATCGTGGACGAGATCCGCTGGGGCTTGGACTGGCTGGACCGGATGAACCCGGCTCCGGGCGAGTTTTACAACCAGCTGGCCGATGACCGCGACCACGTGGGCATGCGGCGTCCGCCGGAAGACCAGGCCGATTACGGCTGGGGTCGCGGCGGGGCGCGTCCGGTGTATTTCTGCACCGGGAAACCGCAGCAGCGGGGGCGGCACGGGGGCGTGAATGCCACCACCGGCATCGCCAGTACCGCCGGAAAATTCGCCTCGGCCTTTGGGATCGGAAGCCGCGTACTGGAACCGTTCTACCCGGAACTGGCGGCCCGCATCCGGGCGAAGGCGGCCGATGCCTGGGAGACGGGAGAAAAGCATCCGGGCGTATGCCAGACGGTATCGATCGTAAGCCCGTACATCTACGAGGAAGACAACTGGACAGACGACATGGAATTGGCGGGCGTGGAGATGTACCGCCTGACCGGCGAGCGGACCTACCTGAAAAAAGCCATCGAATACGGGCGGGCCGAACCGGTTACGCCCTGGATGGGGGCCGACAGCGCCCGGCACTACCAATGGTACCCCTTTATGAACATGGGCCACGTCCGGCTGGCGGGCGAAGGGCGGGAAGAATTCATCCGGAACCTGCGCAGCGGCATCGACCGGGTGTGGGACCGCGCCCAGGGCTCGCCCTTCCTGTACGGCATCCCGTCTATCTGGTGCTCCAACAACCTCACGGCGGCCATGCTGTCGCAATGCATCCTGTATCGCCAGCTCACCGGCGACCGTCGGTACGAGGTGATGGAAGGGGCGCTGCGCGACTGGCTGCTGGGCTGCAATCCGTGGGGCGTGAGCATGGTGGTGGAACTGCCGCGCGGAGGAACCTATCCCCTTCAGCCTCACTCGTTTATCATCAACGAAAAACTGGGAAACACCACCGGCGGACTGGTGGACGGACCGGTCTATGACACCATTTTCGGATCGCTGCTGGGCATCCATACCGACGGCGGGAACAACTACGAGGCCTTTCAGCCCGGGCGCATGGTCTATCACGATTCCACGCACGATTATTCCACCAACGAACCCACGATGGACGGCACCGCCAGCCTCACCTTCCCCCTGTCGGCCTACCAGATGGAGGGGCGGAACAGCTCCCTGCCGGCACCGTCCGGGGTCTCTCCGAAGAACGTCTTCAACCAGGGCGGCATTGTCCGGACCGATCCGTCGCAAAAACGCATCTCGCTTGTTTTCACCGCGGCCGATAAGGCCGATGGCGCCCCCGCCATCCTGTCCGCGCTCCGCCAGGCCGGCGTGAAAGGTGCCTTTTTCTTCACGGGCGAGTTTTTTGAGAAATTCTCCTCCGTGGTGCGCGACATCCAGGCCGGAGGCCACTACGTCGGGAGCCACAGCTACGGTCACCTGCTCTATTGCCCCTGGGGGAAGGGACGGGATTCGCTGCTGGTCACGCGGGAGGAATTCGAAGCCGACCTGGTGCGGAGTTACGCGGTCATGGCACCGTTCGGCATCTCCCCGGAAACGGCGCCGCTTTTCATGCCCCCGTACGAGCATTACAACGCCGCCATCGCCTCCTGGGCGCGTTCCATGGGCCTGCAGGTGGTCAATTACACCGGCGGGACCTATACCAACGGAGACTACACCACGCCCGACATGGCGCACTACTATAGCAGCAAATTCATCCTGGACAAGGTTTTCTCCCTTGAGGAAAAAGAGGGGCTGAACGGCCACATCCTGCTCATCCACCTGGGCACCGTACCCGAGCGGACCGACAAATTTTACAACCGTCTGCCCCGCCTCATCCGCAGCCTGCAACGTCGTGGTTATGAATTTGTTCCGCTTCAGGCGGCCATTCGATAATTCCTTCAAAAAATTGCTTGAGATTTGAAAGGGAAATCGTAACTTTGTATCCCGTTATGAATACGAAGTATATCTTTATTACGGGCGGCGTGGCATCCTCGCTGGGAAAAGGAATCATCGCTTCGTCGTTAGCCAAACTCTTGCAGGCCAGAGGCTTGCGGGTGACCATCCAAAAATTTGACCCCTACATCAACATCGACCCCGGGACCTTGAATCCCTACGAGCATGGCGAGTGCTATGTGACCGAGGATGGCGCCGAGACCGACCTGGACCTCGGACACTATGAACGCTTCCTGGGCGTCTATACTTCCAAGGCCAACAACGTAACCACCGGCAAGATTTATCACACGGTCATTACCAAGGAGCGCGAGGGCGCCTACCTGGGGAAAACCGTGCAGATCGTCCCGCATATTACGGACGAAATCAAACGTCGGATGCTGTTGCTGGGCCGCACCGGAGAGTACGATGTCATCCTGACGGAAATCGGCGGAACCATCGGCGACATGGAATCCCAACCCTTCGTGGAAGCGGTTCGCCAGCTGCAGTGGGAACTGCCGGAAGAGGACACCATGTCCATCCACCTGACGCTCATCCCGTATCTGAGCGCCGCCAAGGAACTCAAGACCAAGCCCACCCAGCACTCGGTGCAGGCCCTCCAGCAGGGCGGTGTGTGGCCGGATGTCATCGTGTGCCGCACGGAACACCCGCTGTCGGCGGAACTGCGCCGCAAGATTGCCCTCTTCTGCAATGTCCGTCCCGGCCACGTCATCCAGAGCATCGATGCCTGGAGCATCTACCAGGTTCCCCTCAACATGCACGAGGAGCATCTGGACGAGTTGGCTGTCCGCAAGTTGCAGATCGATAATTTTGCAACGCCCGACCTCTCCCGCTGGAAAGAATTCCTGAAACGGATCAAAAACCCGACCCACGAAGTGGACATCGTCCTGGTGGGCAAATATGTGGAACTGCAGGATGCGTACAAATCCATCCTGGAGGCATTCGTGCACGCCGGCGCGGCGAATGACTGCCGGGTCCACGTGCACACGCTGCAGAGCGAAAACGTGCATGCAGAGAACGTGGCCGAACTGCTCAAGGGGGCCGATGGCATCCTGGTGGCGCCCGGCTTCGGCGAGCGCGGCCTGGAAGGAAAGGTGTGCGCCGTCCGGTATGCCCGCGAGAAAGGCATCCCCTTCCTGGGCATCTGCCTGGGCATGCAAATGTGCGTGGTGGAATTCGCGCGCAACGTACTGGGATGGGCGGACGCCGCCTCCACGGAGGTAAATCCCCAATCCGGCCATCCGGTCATCTGCCTGATGGAAGACCAGAAAGCCACCACCATCAAGGGCGGAACCATGCGGCTGGGGGCCTATTCCTGCCAGCTGGAAGCCGGTTCCCTCGCGGCCCAGTTATACGGCACCACGGAGATCTCCGAACGCCATCGTCACCGCTACGAGTTCAATTCCGACTATCTGGAGGAATTTGAGAAGAACGGCCTCAAGGCAACCGGACGGAATCCGGAAACCGGCCTGGTAGAGGTGGTGGAACTGCCTGGCCACCCCTTCTTCATCGGCTCCCAGTTTCATCCGGAATACAAGAGCACGCCGGAACGTCCCCATCCGCTGTTCACGGGGCTGGTAAAGGCCGCCCTGGAGCACCGGGGCTAGAGGTAATAACACCAGCCGTGGGTGTCTTCCCGCTCGCCGAACTGGACGCCGGTAATGTGCCGGTACAGGCGGGTGCAGACGGGTCCCACCTCGCCGTCGGGCCGGAACCGGAACACCCGGGTCACCTCCGGTCCTTCCAGCACCGGTTTGATGTCAATATGGGAGATGGGCGTGATGACCACGGCGGTTCCGCAGGCGCCCACTTCTTCGAATTCGGCCAGTTCCTCCACCGGGACGGGCCGTTTTTCTACTTGCATGCCCAAGTCGGCCGCCACCTCCTGCAGGGTCTTGTTGGTGATGGACGGCAGGACGCTGTCCGACAAAGGGGTGACATACTTGTTCCCCTTGATGGCGAAGAAGTTGGAGGAACCGAACTCGTCCACAAACTGCCGGGTGGCCGAATTCAGGTACAGCAGTTCCGTATAGCCCTGGTCGTGTGCCATCTTGTAGGGCTTGAAGGTAGAGGCATAGTTGGCGCCAATCTTGTAACTGCCTGATCCTTTGGGTGCTGCGCGGTCATAATTCCCGGGAATCACGGCCGAGAAGGAGCGCAGGTGCTCGCCGTAGTAGGAACCTACGGGGGCGCACATCACGGCAAAGACGGCTTCGGGATACGGGACCAGTTGCATCTGCGGATGCATGCCGACCAGGAGCGGCCGCAGGTACAGCGACGCCCGGTGGCCGTAGGGCGGCAGGAACTCCAGGTTGTTCTCTACACAGGCCGCGCACATTTGGAGGAAGAGTTCCTTCGGCGGGCAGGGCATGCCCAGGAAATCGGCGGTCCGTTTCATGCGGGCGGCGTTCTGGTCCGGCCGGAACAGGGCGATGCGGCCGTCTTGCTGGCGGAAGGCCTTCAGCCCTTCGAAGCAGGAAATCGCGTAATGGAAGACCTGGGCAAAAGGGTCGAAGGTAAAGGAAAAGGTTTCCGTGGCCTCGAAAGGCGACCATTGTCCGTCTTTGAAGTGGGAAAAGATGACGGTTCGGGTGCGATAGGCGTCGAAGCCCAGGGCATCCCAGTCTATGCCATTCATGATAGGATGTAATTAAGTTCTTGTTTTATACAATTCTGCTTTCAATGATATTCAGCATCTTGACGGTCGCTTTGATGGCCGCTTCGGTCTGGTCGGAATCAACGCCCCGGGTTTTGAACGAATAGCCGTCCAGGTCCCAGGAAATGGAGGTTTCCACCAAGGCGTCGGTCTTTCCTCCCGGGGGAATCTTGACCACATAGTCCGTCAGGTGGGGATGCCGACGGCCCAGCCGGTCGTAGATTTTCCACAAGGCTTTCATAAAAGCGTCGTACTGACCGTCTCCGGCCGAGGATTCTTCGTAGGTTTCCCCTTGGATGCGGATGCGGAGGTTGGCTACCGGGCGCATGCCGTGGGCCAGCTGGAGGCTGTAATTCACCACGTGGACCAGGCCCTCTCCGGGGGCGTGTCCGCCCTTCAGGACATCGGCGATGATGTAAGGGAGGTCCTCCGGGGTCAGGGATTCCTTCTTGTCTCCCAGTTCCACCACCCGCCGGGTAACCAGCTGCATCTGTTCCGGCGTAAGCTCGATTCCCAGGGTCTCCAGGTTCTTGACGATGTTGGCCTTCCCGCTGGTCTTGCCCAGGGCGTAGTGCCGGTGGCGGCCGAAACGCTCCGGGTGCAGGGCATTCTGGTACAGGCCCCCCTTCTTGTCGCCGTCAGCGTGCACCCCGCTGGTCTGGGTAAAGACATATTCTCCCACCAGCGGCATGTTGGACGGGATGCGCACCCCCGAAATGGTCTCCACGTAACGGCACACGTGCATGAGCGAACCTTCTTCCAGGGAATTCTCCTGCTTCAGGTGGTCGTTCAGCAGGCCCAGGGCGCTGGCTACCGGGAGGTTGCCGGCCCGTTCGCCCAAACCGTTCACCGTGGTGTGGATGCCCCGGAATCCGGCTTTGACGGCCTCGAAAGTGTTGGCAGCGGCCAGGTCATAGTCGTTGTGGGCATGGAAATCGAAATGCACCTCTGGGTAGCGTTCCACCATCTGGGAACAGAAGAGGGCAGTCTGGGTGGGATTCAGCACCCCCAGCGTGTCCGGCAGCATGATGCGGTTCACCCCGGCGTCCTGCAGGTGATCCACCAGGAAAAACACATAATCGGGCGAGCCGGCCATTCCGTTGGACCAGTCTTCCAGGTACACGTTCACGGAAAGACCCTTCGTCCGGGCCAGCGCGATTTCCCGCCGGATGTCCTCCCAATGCTCCTCCGGGCTTTTCCGCAGTTGTCCGGTCAGGTGATGGAGGGACCCCTTGGTGAGCAGGTTGAGGCAGCGGCCGCCCACGTCGGCAATCCAGTTCACCGAGGCACCCTTGTCCACAAAGCCCAGGATCTCGACCTGATCGGCATAGCCGTTGGTAGAGGCCCAGCTGCAGATTTTGGTGCAGGCTTCCTTCTCGCCGGTGGATACGCGGGCCGACCCCGCCTCGATCCGGTTCACCTTCAATTCTTCCAGCAGCAACCGGGCGATAGCCAGTTTCTCGTCCGCATTGAACGAGACCCCGGCTGTCTGCTCCCCGTCACGCAGGGTGGTGTCCATCACCTCAATCATTCTCGGGACGGAGTTTGCGTACGGTTGCACCGGTCTGCCACAGCTCGCTTTCGCGCAGGGCTTTCAGTTCTTTCTCCAGGCCCTCGCGATAGCCGGGTTTAGAGTTCGCATCGATGGAAATCTGGGCCTCGGTGCCATCGGCCACCTGCTTGTACAGTTTCTCAAACACCGGCTTCGTGGCATCGTGGAAAGGACCCATCCAGTCCAGGGCGCCGCGCTGGGCGGTGGTGGAGCAGTTGGCATACATCCAGTCCATGCCTTTCTCGGCAAAGAGCGGCATCAGCGACTGGGTCAGTTCCTCGACGGTTTCGTTGAAGGCCTCGGACGGCGTGTGGCCGTGCTCGCGAAGGACCTCATACTGGGCCAGGAAGATACCCTGGATGGCACCCATGAGCGTTCCGCGCTCACCGGTAAGGTCGGAATAGACCTCGCGCTTGAAATCCGTTTCGAAGAGGTAGCCGGAACCCACGCCCACGCCCAGGGCCAGGGTGCGTTCCAGGGCCTTTCCGGTGGCATCCTGGTGGACGGCGAATGAGGAATTGACGCCCCGTCCCTGCAGGTACAGGCGGCGCAGCGAGGTGCCGGAACCCTTCGGGGCCACCATGATCACATCCACATCCTTGGGCGGAACAATCCCGGTGCGGTCGTTGTAGGTGATGCCGAAGCCGTGCGAGAAATACAGGGCCTTGCCCGGGGTCAGGTGCTTCTTCACCACCGGCCAAACCTCAATCTGGGCCGCGTCGGACACCAGGAACTGGATGATGGTTCCCCGTTTGCAGGCCTCTTCAATCTCGAACAGGTTTACCCCGGGCACCCAGCCGTCGGCCACGGCCTTGTCGAAGGTCTTGCCTTTGCGCTGACCCACGATCACATTGAAGCCGTTGTCTTTCAGGTTGAGGGACTGGCCCGGACCCTGGACACCATAGCCGATAACGGCGATTACTTCATCTTTCAGGACCTCACGTGCGTGATCCAGGGTGAACTCTTCGCGGGTGACGACATGTTCGTCCACTCCGCCAAAATTAATTGTTGCCATACTGTTAGATTAATTTAGTTGTTTTTTGACTCTTTCTCGTTTGCGCAGGAATTTCACGACGGGCTCCTGCTCGGCCCGGGAAATGGCAATCCGTCCGGAACGGATGAACTGGAGGATGCCGTAGGGTTTCAGTTCGTCATACAGGTGGGCGGTCTCCTCGGTGGTGCCGGTTTTCTGCAAAACCGTAAAGCACTTGTTCATTTCCACGATGCGGGCGTGGTGGCGGTTCAGAACGGATTCGATATCCCCTTCCAGCAGGCTGGGCGTGGCCACCTTGTAGAGCGCCACCTCGCGATAGACGATTTTGTCGTGGGTGTAGAAGAACGCCTTGATCACGTCCACGCGCTTTTCAATCTGCTGCACGCTCTCCTTGACCTTTTTCTCCAGTCCGCTGGTGACAATGGTGATGTTGTGGACGCCTTCCATGGAGGTGGCGCCGGCCGAGAGGCTCCAGATGCTCAGGCCGTGCCGGGTGAACACGTTGGTAATCTGGGAAAGCAGGCCGATCTGGTTTTCGGTATAGATCGTTACCGTATATTCTTTTACTTCGTTGTCCATATCTATTCGTACCATTCGTTTTCTGAAAGCATGATCTGGTTGATGCCTTTGCCCGGGGGAATCATGGGCATGACATTGCTCTCCTGCATCACGTGGATATCAACCAGGACGGGAGCGTTGTCGGCAAGGCTTTCCCGGACCGCGTCCTCGAGTTCCTCGCGGCGGTTCACCACGATGCAGCGGATGCCGTAGGCCTGTGCGATCAGCCGGTAGTCCGGATTCAGCATGCGGGTCTGGGAATACCGCTTCCCGAAGAAGAGTTCCTGCCACTGGCGCACGTTGCCCAGCCAATTGTTGTTGAGGAGGAAGATCTTCACGCCGATGTTTTCCTGCATGATGGTGCCGAATTCCTGGAGGGTCATCTGGATGCCGCCGTCACCGACAAACAGGCACACCGGCCGGTCCGGAGCCGCAATTTTGGCGCCCATGGCCGCCGGGATCCCGAAGCCCATCGTCCCCAGGCCGCCCGACGAAAGGAAGCTGCGGGTCTGCGAGAAGCGGGAATAGCGAGCGGCGATCATCTGGTTCTGTCCCACATCCGTCACCACGATGGCTTTTTCGCCGGACAGGCGGGAGACGGCATCGACCACCTCGCCCATGTGGATATCGCCTTTGGCGGGATGCAGCTCGGGCCGGATCACCTTTTCCTGCTCCACCTCGCGGCAGCGCTTGAAGCCTTCCAGCCATTGGGGATGCTTGCGCGCCTGCATCTTCTCGGTAAGGAGGGTGAGCACCTTGCGTGCATCGCCCTTGATGCCCACCGTGACGGGGATGATTTTCCCGATTTCGGACGGGTCGATGTCGATGTGGATGACGTGGGCCTGCGTGGCGTAGGTGTTCACGGTGCCGGTGACCCGGTCGTCGAAACGCATGCCCACGGCGATGAGCAGGTCGCACTGGTTGGTCATGATGTTGGGAGCCACGTTTCCGTGCATGCCGATCATGCCCTGATACAGCGGGAAGTCAGAGCTTAAGGAGCTCAGCCCCAGCAAGGTAGAGCCGGCGGGGATATCCCCTTTGGTGAGGAAATCCTTCAGCGCCTGCTCGGCGCCGCTCAGGATGACGCCTTGTCCGAAGACCACCAGCGGCCGCTCGGCGCGGTCCAGCAGATCCACGGCCTGGCGGATGCACAGGTCGGAAATCTTGGGTTCCGGAATGTAACTGCGGATGTAGTCGCATTTCTCATAATGGAAGTCGGTCAGGCCCACCTGGGCGTCCTTGGTGAAGTCCAGCACCACGGGCCCCGGCCGGCCGGTCCGGGCGATATAAAACGCCCTTGCAACGGCCCAGGCTACGTCTTCCGCGCGGCGGATCTGGTAGTTCCATTTGGAAATCGGGCCGGTAAGGCCGGTAACATCGGCCTCCTGGAAAGCGTCCGTACCCAGGGCGGCGGAAGATACCTGGCCGGTGACGACCACCAGCGGCGTGGAATCCGTAAGGGCATCTACGATACCGGTCACCACATTCGTGGCGCCGGGACCGGACGTAACAATCACCACTCCCGGCTGACCCTTGATGCGGGCGTAGCCCTGGGCGGCATGGACCGCCCCCTGCTCGTGGCGCACCAGAATGTGCCGGATGTCTTGCTCAAAGTCGCAGAGACTGTCATAAACCGGCATAATCTGGCCGCCGGGATAGCCGAAGACGGTATCGACACCCTCTTCCATGAGAGATTTCCACAGGGCAGCAGCCCCACTTATCTGATTCTTTTTCATATTTTCCTGATCGCTCCTTCATCGGCCGAACTCACGGCAGCTGCATAGCTGCGAAGGCTGCGGGATACGCTGCGCTGGCGTCTGGGCGGGGTAAAGGCCGCCTCTCCACGTGCCAGCTCCTCCTGGCGGCGCTGTTCCAACGCCTCCGGGCTCAGGCACACGTTGATGGAGCGGGCCGGGATGTCAATTTCAATCAAGTCTCCGTCGCGGACCAGGCCGATGGCGCCACCGGCCGCCGCTTCCGGCGAAATGTGGCCGATGCTCAAGCCCGAGGTGCCGCCGCTGAAACGGCCGTCGGTGATGAGGGCGCAGGCCTTCCCCAGGTGCATGGATTTGATGTAGGAGGTGGGATAGAGCATTTCCTGCATGCCCGGACCGCCCTTGGGGCCCTCGTACACGATGACCACCACGTCGCCGGCCTTCACCTGACCGCCCAGGATGCCCTCACAGGCCTCTTCCTGCGAATCGAACACCTTGGCGGGACCTTTGAAGCGGTACAGGGAGGCATCGATGCCGGCGGTCTTGATGACGCAGCCCCTCTCGGCGATGTTTCCCTTGAGCACGGCCAGGCCGCCGTCCTGCGAATAGGCGTGGGAGAGGTCCCGGATGCAGCCGTTTGCCCGGTCGCGGTCCAATTCTTTATAATAGGTGGATTGGGAGCCCATCTGGATGCTGAAGCGGTTCGCGGGGGCGCAGGAATACACTTTTTCGGCTTCCTCCGACGTCTTTTCGCCGGTAATCCGGTAGCGGTCCAGGGCCTGGGCCAGGGAGAGGCCGTCCACCCGTTTCACCGTGGTATCCAGGAGGTTGCCGCGGTCCAGCTCGTTCAGGATGCCCAGGACGCCGCCGGCGCGGTTTACGTCCTGTACGTGGTACAGGGGCGTGTTGGGCGCCACTTTGCACAGGCAGGGGACTTTGCGGGACAGCCGGTCGATGTCTTCCATCCGGAAGTCGGCTTCCGCCTCGGCCGCCACGGCCAGCAGGTGCAGCACCGTATTGGTCGATCCGCCCATGGCGATATCCAGCGACATGGCGTTGAGGAAGGCTGCCCGGCTGGCGATGGCGCGCGGGAGGACGCTCTCGTCCCCGTCGCGATAATATTTATAGGTATTCTCCACGATCACGCGGGCCGCCTGGCGGAACAGTTCCGTCCGCCCGGTATGGGTGGCCACGATGGTCCCGTTGCCGGGGAGGGCCAGGCCGATGGCTTCGGTGAGGCAGTTCATGGAATTGGCGGTGAACATGCCGGAGCAGCAGCCGCATCCGGGGCACGCCGCCGCTTCGATGGCGGCCACTTCCGCATCGTCCTTGGACGGATCGGCCGACTGGACCATCGCGTCGATCAGATCCAGGCGGTCTTTTCCGCGGACGCCGGCTTCCATCGGCCCGCCGGACACGAAAATGGCGGGGATGTTCAGCCGCATGGCGGCCATCAGCATACCGGGGGTAACCTTGTCGCAATTGCTGATGCAGACCATCGCGTCGGCCTTGTGGGCGTTTACCATGTATTCCACGCTGTCGGCAATGATGTCTCGGGAGGGAAGGGAGTACAGCATGCCGTCATGCCCCATGGCAATGCCATCGTCCACGGCGATGGTGTTGAATTCGGCCGCAAAGCAGCCCAGTTTTCCGATTTCTTCCTTGACCAGCTGCCCGATTTCGTGCAGATGGGTGTGGCCGGGAACAAACTGCGTAAAGGAGTTGACAATGGCAATGACAGGCTTGCCCGCCTGGTCGGGTTTCATCCCGGCCGCGTGCCAGAGCGCCCGGGCTCCGGCCATTCTCCTGCCTTCGAAGGTGACAGAACTTCTGAATGGATGCTTCATAATGTTTACAAAAAAAACCTTCCCGGCTACTTGGACCGGGAAGGTTGTGATATCGTTTGGTCGTGTTCCTTATAGCCTTCCCGGTCCTGGTCCTACAAGAATCAGAACAATAAGGGAGAGGATAATCAGGCTACTCAGATTCATCTCTATTTTGTTAAGCGAAGGCGAAGTTACGGAATATAATTTTAGGAAACAAATAATTTTTCAAACTATTTTGCTGATATTCAGATTCTTAAAAATTATTCAAACCGCCGCTTAGAAAGCAGAATCGCGATTTTACTTACAATTTGTAAGCAAATTGCAGGCAGACCGGCCGGAGATGTACCACAGACCCCGAAATAATGCTAAATAATGATGCGGACACCGAGTACGTAAGATTAAAACAAGCCTTAAAACGCAGCACGGAGTACATCCGTGATGTTTTGGGATTTCCCCATGGTGTAAAAATGGATGGCGGGGACCTGGTGTGCCAGCAGGTCCCTGCATTGTGCAATGCACCATTCAATCCCCACGCGGCGGACCGCTTCGGCCTTGTCTCCGGCCTGGCGGATGGCCTGGGTCAGTTCCCGCGGAATGTCAATGGAGAACGTCTCGGGCAGCACATCTACCTGCTTCCGGGTGGTGAGGGGTTTTAAGCCGGGAATAATGGGAACGGTGATGCCCGCCGCCCGGCACTTTTCCACAAAGCGGAAGAAGACCGCGTTGTCAAAGAACATCTGCGTAATCACATAATCTGCGCCGGCATCGACCTTCGCCTTCAGGTATTCGATGTCCGTCTCCAGGTTGGCCGCCTCGAAATGCTTTTCCGGATAGGCGCCTACGCCCACGCAAAAGCCTGCCTGTTCCCGGATGGCGCGCACGAGTTCGCTGGCGTGTGCGTAACCGTCCGGTTCCGGGGTAAAGCGCTTCTCGCCTGCGAGGGAATCGCCCCGCAGCGCCATCACATTGTCGATTCCCATGAAGTGGAAATCCTGCAGCTGCCATTCAATCTCCCGGGCGGTGTGTCCCGAGCAGATGATGTGGGGCACCACTTCTACCGGGAAATGGGCCTGGATGCAGGCGCAAACGGCTACGGGGGACACGCGGTTGCGGACCACCTCGCGTTTGTAGCTGCCGTCCGGAAGCGGGGTATATTGGAGTTCATCCCGATGGGTGGTCACATTGATATACCGGGGCTGGAAATCCATCAAGGGGCGAATGCTGTCCAATAGTTCACGCTGGGTGATTCCGCTCAGGGGCGGAACGATTTCCAACGAGGGAAAGGGGTGTCCGGAAGAGAAAAGATCGGTGATTCTCATAACAGATGGGATAAGAAGGTCCGGGCTTCTTTCGGGGAGAAGCCGCGAGCCTTTGCATATTGTTCGAATTGGGTAGGGGAAATATGGTGGATATCGGGATAGCCGCCCTGTGGATGCAGGACCACGAATCCGCAGATGGAAGCGTCCGGCTGCATGGCGCAGCTTTCGGTTAACGAGATGCCCAGTCCGGGAGGCAGCAGGGCCAGGATGTCCCGTTTGAGGCTGTGGTCCGGACAGGAGGCATAGCCGGCAGCGGGCTTGAAAACGGGAACCCCCAGGGGCTCCAGCTGCTTGTCCAGCCAGGAAGAAGCGGCTTCGGCCAGGGTTATGCGGACGGCATGCCGCATCATGCCTTCGTATTCGTTCCGGCAGGCTTCGCAGGAGCAGCCTTTGGGGTGATGGCCGTGAACGGCCAGGGCAAAAATGCCGAAAGGACCGCTGCCGGAGGCCGGAACAAAGTCGGCCAGGGATCGTCCCGGCCCCTCTTCCTGCCGGAGCATGGGCAGGCGGACTTTGTCCAGCAGCAGGGTGTCGCCCTCGCGGCGGGCGGCGAAGAAGCGGGCGGCCAGCCGGACCTCAACGGACGGGTCCCGGACCATGTCCGCCAGGATGGCCCGGCCTTCGGCCTCCAGGGCCGGGGACGGTTTTTTCATGCCCCAGACGGCCCGGAAGAGCGTCCAGTCAAAGAGGGGCACCAGCTCGCGCAGGGGGATTCGGGTGAGGGGAATATCGGCCGGAATCCGGGTCAGATAACTTTCCGGCGGGAACGTGACGGGGGTCAGCGGATGGGGTTTGCGGCCTTCCCGCAGGGCGCGGATTTCTTCCTGGCGGGCGTGCTGCTCCGCCTCGAACGCTTCCCGGTCCTGCAGGCAGCGCTGCGCCATCACGGCTCCGGCCGACGCGTCCGGCGCGTGGAAAACGTGCGCATAGAGCGGGGCCAGTTTGACGGCCGTGTGCAGGTCGGAAGTCGTGGCACCGCCCACAAAGAGCGGGATGGAAAGCCCCCGAGCGGTCATTTCCCGGCACAGCTCTTCCATCTGGTACAGCGAAGGGGTAATGAGGCCGCTTACCCCGATGAGGGCGGCGAGATGCTCCTCTGCGGCGGCCAGGATGGTCTCTTTGTCCACCATCACCCCCAGGTCAATCACGTCAAAGCCGTTGCAGCGCAGGACGGTGGCGGCAATATTTTTCCCGATATCGTGCACGTCTCCCTTGACGGTGGCCGAGATGACAACGGGGCGCCTGCTGCGTTGGCCATCGGCCTGGATATGGGGTTCCAGGATGGCCACGGCATCTTTCATGAGTTTGGCGCTCTTGACCACCTGCGGGAGGAACATGCGGCCTTCCCCAAAGCGGCGGCCCACTTCCTCCATGCCGGCCATCAGGGGGCCTTCGATCACTTTGACGGCCGACCCCAGCGCCTGCATGACCGTCATCAGGTCTTCTTCCAGCGAGGCGGAACGGCCGCTGATGAGGGCCTCTTTCAGGCGCTCCTCGGGCGTTCCCTGCAGGGCTTGGGGGGCGGCGGAACCTTCCGGGGCGGGAGCCAGGGTCCGGGCGGCCACGTCCAGGAGGCGGGCGGTCGCATCCGGCCGGCGGCACAGGATCACGTCTTCGGCCGCTTCCCGCAGTTCCGGTTCTATGTCGTCATACTGCTGTAGCATCCCGGGGTTCACGATGGCCATGTCCAGGCCGGCGCGGATGGCATGGTAGAGGAAAACGGCGTGCATGGCCGAGCGGACCGGATTGTTGCCGCGGAAGGCGAAGGAAAGGTTGGAAATACCGCCGGACGTATAGGCTCCGGGCAGGTTCTGTTTGATCCAGGCCACCGCGTCGATGAAGTCCACGGCGTAGCGGTCGTGCTCGGCCATCCCGGTTCCCACGGACAGCACGTTCACGTCGAAAATGATGTCGTGCGGGGGAATGCCGATGCCGGTGAGCAGCCGGTAGGCCCGCTGGCAGATTTCAATTTTGCGCGGATAGGTCGTGGCCTGCCCCTGCTCGTCGAAAGCCATTACCACCATGGCGGCTCCCAGGCGATGGATCTCGGCCGCCTTGTCCAGGAAGGCCTGCTCTCCGTCCTTGAGGCTGATGGAGTTGACGATGCATTTTCCCTGTGCGTTTTTCAGGCCTTTCAGGAGGGTCTCCCAATGGGAAGAATCAATCATCAGGGCCGCCCGGGCCACGGCCGGGTCGTTCTGCAGCATGCGCACAAAGGTCTCCATCGCCACCGGTCCGTCCAGCATCGCATCGTCCATGTTGATGTCGATGATGCCGGCGCCGCCTTCGATTTGGTTGGCCGCCACCTGCAGGGCTTCCTCGTACTGCCCGGCCGCGATGAGTTTGGCAAACTTCCGGGAACCGGCCACGTTGGTGCGCTCTCCGATGAGGGTGAAATTCCGGGTCCGGGTATCCACCGTCCAGGCCTCCAGGCCGCTGACGGTAAGCACGTTCCGGTCCGATGGAAGGATCCTCGGGGAGAGGGTCGGCAGGCTTTTGATATGGGCGGGCGTGGTGCCGCAGCAGCCTCCGATGATGTTGACCAGGCCGTCGAAGCCGGCGATTTGTGCCGCCATCTGTTCCGGCGTCTGGTCATAGCCTCCCATCTCGTTGGGAAGTCCGGCGTTGGGGTAGCAGATGATGGGCACGGGACACCAGGCCGCCAAACTCTTTACCAGGGGCAGCAGTTCTGCTGCGCCCAGCGAGCAGTTGAGGCCGAAGGCCAGCAGGGGATAGTGGCTGACGGCGGTGAAATAGGCTTCCAGAGTCTGGCCGGTGAGGGAGCGTCCGCTCCGGTCGCTGACGGAAACGGAAACCATCACCGGGAATCCCGGATGCACTTGCTGGATGCCGTACAGGGCCGCTTTTGTGTTGAGGGCGTCAAAGGCGGTTTCCAGGAGGAGAAAGTCCACCCCGCCTTCGATCAAGGCCTGTGCATGGGCGGCGTACGCCTGTGCCATCTGGTCAAAATCGTACTCCCGCCAGGCGGGGCGGGAAAGATCGGAACAAAGGGTAAGCGACTTGGAACTGGGTCCCATGCTCCCGGCCACCCAGACCTTTCGCGGAGCGGCATCGGCCACCTCCCGGGCCAGTTGTGCGCCGATGCGGGCATTCTGCGCCGCATGCTCTCCCAGAACGTTGAAAGAGTTGGTTTCCAGGATATCGGCTCCAGCATCTACATAGGCCTGGTGGATGGCTTTGATAACGTCCGGGTGAGAGAGGTTCAAATCCTCTCCGGGCTGCAGGCCATGTTGCTGGATTTGTGTGCCCATGGCTCCGTCCAGCCGGAGCACACGGGAGGTAAGTTCGTTTTTAATCATTGTCAAAGCAAAGATATAGAAAAAATTGGGAAAGTTTTGCAAGAGCCGGTTTGGAATAGCAAGTCGGAAGCACATTATAATACGCTATTTTCAGCGGAAACATACGTAAAATTATAACTTTCCGCTGAATATAAGGATATATTTGCTATATTTACAGCGGATAACAAAAACGGAATCAATGATTATAGGACGAGAAAAAGAGCAACGCGCATTGCAAGACCTCCTTGAAAAGGAAGAGTCGCAGTTCTGTGCCGTTTATGGCCGCCGTCGCGTAGGCAAGACATATCTCATTCGTGAGACCTTCAACTATCGTTTCTGTTTTCAGCATACGGGAGTGGCAAAAGGAACACTGCGCCAACAACTTACGGCATTCCGCAACTCCTTGACGACGGCAGGCCTTCACAAGTGCAGTGTTCCTGGCACTTGGATTGAAGCCTTTGAACTACTGAAACAACTTATTGAAGATGCGCCGGTAGGGAAAAAAGTAATCTTTATTGACGAACTCCCTTGGATGGACACCCCCAAAGGGAATCTGATTAGCGCTCTGGAAAGCTTTTGGAATGGATGGGCAACGGCTCGCCCTGAGAAAGACATTGTGCTGATAGTGTGTGGCAGCGCCACTTCTTGGATTAGCAAGAAACTCTTGAAGAACAAGGGTGGGCTTCGAGGAAGACTGACCCAGCGCATCAAACTTGCCCCATTCACATTACGCGAGTGCGAACTCTTTGCCCAAGGGGCCAATCTCGCCTACGGCAGGAAGGATGTGCTGGAACTGTATATGATTCTCGGCGGCATACCCTACTACTGGAGCTTTCTGAAACGGGGATTGAGTGTGGCGCAGAATGTAGACCAACTGTTCTTCTCGGAAAATTCACAGCTGCGGGATGAATTCGAGGCGCTTTATGCCACCCTGTTCAAACGCCCGGAGAACTATCTCAAGGTCATCGAATGTTTGAGCGACGGAAGGAGGTCCGGAATGACAAGGGAAGGCATACTGACAGCAAGCAAACTCTCGGACGGCGGCACATTCTCCACAGTATTGGAAGAGTTGGAAGAATGCGGATTCATACGCCGTTTTTCCTCTGCCGATACAGCGGAGTCCAACGCTTTGTACCAGCTCATAGACAACTACACGCTTTTCTATTACCTTTGCATCCTGAAAAATGCCTTCAGCGATGAGCATTATTGGCTGAACACCTTCACGTCACCTTCTCATAACACATGGAAGGGGCATGCTTTTGAGCGCGTATGCCTCCAGCATATTCCGCAGATAAAAGCAGCCCTTGGTATATCCGGCGTTCAGACCAACGTATGTTCGTGGTTCATCCGTGGCACAGATCAGCGCCGTGGGGCACAAATTGACTTGGTCATGCAGAGAGCCGATGGTTTTACGGATATCTGCGAGATGAAACATGCTGCGGACACCTTTTCCATCGACAACGATTATGCCGGCGACCTGCAAAACAAACTCAATGCCTATCAAGAATTTTCAAAGGATAAGCGAACCCTTCATCTTGTCATGGTTACAACAAACGGAGTCGCTCACAATGTTTACTATAACATGGTGCAGAATGAGATAACGATGGACGATTTGTTTGCGGAGTAGAAAATTTATTTTGGCGGTCTCTAATGTTACAGGACTTCGTGTTGCGTGAAGCGCAATTTGGAGTTCAATATCCAAATATGACGGGCTTATACGATTATCGGCAACCTTCAGGAAGGCTCCCGAAGGTTGCCGATAAGGCTAAACAATTGTAGTAGTTTAATCCACGATGGGTTTTACAAGTTTGACGACTCTGTAATAGAAACCAGGACTCTTTAGGGAGTCCATATTTTCCATATCGTTCATATATCATTCATTATCGTTAAAAAGCCAGGCAAGCGCGGACGCGATAAAACTCTTTCTTAACCAAAGTCTGGACGCTGGCAAAAGTATCATTAAAATAGATGGCCTTCGCGTTCCCGCCATCCGCGCTTGGGGCCTCGTCATCCACGCTTGGGGCCTCGTCATCCACGCTTGGGGCCCGGGCGGTTACCGGACGGGTCGGACAGAATCAAAAACCTTGACTTTATCCTTATCTCCACTACCGTTATTTTGGGGGACTCGTAAAAATAGCATCGTTTCGTGTTCATGTGGGTCATGTAACAATTATTTTAAAAAAACGGGAGAGTCCGGAGAATTATGCTTATCTTTGAGTTGCTGAAGCGCTTGCGCAGGTAATAATCCGGCATTTACCACATCACTAAAGATATCTATTGACCACGATGATACGTCACAGAATCCCTATACCGGCCCTTGGCCTGGTGGCCGTGCTCCTGTTATCGGTCCTGTCCTTCACCGGATGCCGGAGCCGGGCCGGCAAGTCCTCCAGTTCGGAAGCCACCGCCATGGTCCTTGAGGCCTCAGAGGCAAGAGATTATGCACGGGTCCAGTGTCTGGCAGACAGCCTGGGTAAGGCCGGAAAGCTTTCCAAAGGCGAGAGCTATTACTGGCAAGGCTACGCCAATTATCATCTGGGCCAGAACGAATTGGCCGAATACTTCTGGGAAGAGGCCATCCGGCTCTTGGAGCACGCTGATGACCCCAATGACCTGGCTTACTATGCCAAGTCGGGCAACCGCCTGGCCAGCCTGCTTTGCCGTCTGGGAGAATATGCTTCGGCCCTGCATCAGACGCTTCCGGTCATCAACCGGCTGGAGAAGATGCAGTGCGACACCACCAGCGACTATACCAACCTGCTGATTTTTGCCGGCTGCAGCAAGACTTTCTTCAATAAGGAAGACTCTACGGCCACCGAAATGTTGGAACGGGCCTACCAGATGCATCTCAGCAATATCCATCAGAAAGCTTCCAAGGATGCCTATCGCGATGCCGTGGCCGGCATCATCAATGTTGCCTATATCTGGATCCTGGTAAGGGGATACGAGGAGGGACTGTTCTGGACAGAACGCCTGGGCAATCTGGTCAAGGAATCCATCGGGCTGTTCGGGAACGACAAGAGTTATAATGACAAGCAATGGGCCCGGTACAAGATCTTCCAGGCCATCTCCCTGGAGGGCGTAGGCCGTCACCAAGAGGCCGAAAAAGCCTACGAGGAATACCTGCAGACGCAATTCTCGGGGACCATGGAGGGGCTCACCAACGCCAGTGACTATCTCACCGTGGCCCAACGGTGGGACGAGGCCGTGGCCAGCTACCGGAGCATCATGGAATACCTCCAGAAAGAGCTCAACATCTATTCCCTGGACAATATCCATCGCTATCTGCTCAAGAAGTACCATGCTTACCAGATGCTCCATCAGCAGGATTCCACCAACCTGACGGCGCGGCAGATTTGCGATGTATTGGATTCGGCTATCATCAACAACCGGCGCCTGGATGCCAGCGAACTCCATTCCATCCTTGTGAGGGATATGGAGATTGTAGAGGCTGAAGCCCGATCGGCCCGCCAGCGGCAGATCTACACGGCCGTGATGGTGGTGATCCTGCTCCTCGCTTTTACCATCTACATCCTTTACCGCCGCCGGGCCGAGCAAAAACTGCACAAGGCCCACGAAGCGCTTAAGGTAGCCTACGACCAGCTGGAAGAAACGACCACCATCAAGGAGCGCATGGAGAGCGAACTGCGCATTGCCCGGGACATCCAGATGTCCATGGTACCCTGCACGTTTCCCATCTATCCGGGGCTGGACATGTATGCCTCCATGGTGCCTGCCCGGGAGGTGGGGGGAGACCTGTACGGCTATATGCTCACAGACCACGCGCTCTATTTTGCCGTAGGAGACGTGAGCGGCAAGGGCGTGCCCGCCTCCCTGTTCATGGCGCAGGCCACCCGTCTGTTCCAGACGCTGGCCAAGCAGGGCATGACACCGGCGGAGATTTGCACACGCATGAACGATGCCCTTTCGGGAGAAGACAACGAGGGCAATATGTTTGTTACCATGTTTCTCGGCCTACTGGATCTGCAGACAGGGCACCTTTCATACTGCAATGCCGGTCACAATCCGCCCATCTTGGGAGACCCTGAAAAAGGATGCGGCTTTATCACCATGCATCCCAATGCTCCCATCGGCGTACTGCCGGGACTGACGTTCCAGGGGGACGAGATAGCGAGCATCAAGGGTCGTCCGCTGTTTGTCTATACCGACGGACTCAACGAGGCTGAAAATCCCGCCCACGAGCAGTTTGGAGACGACCGCCTGCTCAAGTTCCTCAGAGAGTGCAGCTTTGAATCGGCCCGCCAGGTGATCGAGGACATCGCGGTGGATATCGAGCGTCACAGAAACGGGGCCGAGCCCAACGATGACCTCACCATGATGTGCCTTATCATCAAATAAACCGCTTAGGAATCCATCAATCCAAACATATGACCAGGGGAATAAGATTTAAAAACAAGTCGGACATTTCCAATGTATTGACTACCATCATTGCCGCGGTGGTCTCCGTGGGCATCATGCTTTACGGAGTGTGGCATTTCGGCTTGGAGAATGCTTGGCCCGAGCTGGTGCTCAACCTGTTCTACATCGCCTGCATCGTGATCATGTGGATGTACTTTTTCAATGGTCCTATTACGACAAAGCAGTTCAACTACTGGTGCACCGTCAATGTGGGCATCACGGTGCTTCTGAGGGATATCCTCTTCGCTCCGCACATTGCCTGTTATTCCATCCATCTGGGGTGCCTGACCCTTTCGGTGCTGCTCATCATCATGCTCACCTACTTCTACGCTCGCAAAGACTGGAAAACCTATTCCAAACGCAACCTGTGGATGATCTTCATTGTGGACATGCTCATTGCGGTGCTCTACAACGTGGTCATCCTTCTGGAACCCGGCGACGAATACACTGCTTACATGCTCACGGAAATCTGGATCCGTCCCACCATCACATACGGTCTGGTGGCATGCTTTATTAAGGAAACAGACCGCATCATACCGGGGCCGGCCGCCCCATCAAATTGACTAACAGAGTAGTCATGCTATCTCTCGGTTTTGTCAAAATCTAGGCAGTTATTCGTCTCGGTTTTGTCGGATTTTTTGTGCTTTTTCCTCTCGGTTTTATCAAAAAGTGCTATATTTGCCACTGGAACCATAGAACCGAGAGGGTATGTATATAGAAAGACCGATAGACGCATTACTTTTGGAGTGGAAGAACAGTGCAGTACGGAAACCGCTTCTTCTCAGGGGTGCCCGCCAGGTGGGAAAGTCATGGGCGGTGGAGCACCTTGGGGAGACTTTTGACTATTTCATAGAGGTGAACTTTGAGAAGCGTCCGGAAATGCTGGATGTTTTTCAGAAGATTCACGACGTGCACGAGCTGGCTGTTACCTTGGGAATGTATTACAACACTCCTGTGATACCGGACCGTACACTACTATTCCTTGACGAGATCCAGAAATCGGCTGATGCCATCCAGAGTCTGTGGTCTTTCAAGGAGGATTATAAGGAACTGCATGTCGTGGCGGCGGGATCGTTGCTGGAATTCGCCCTTCAGGATTTGCCGTCATTCGGCGTTGGAAGGATCCGTTCGCTGTTTGTCTATCCTTTCTCTTTCGATGAGTTTCTGGTGGCCGAGGGTAAGGCCGACTGGGTGAAAGCCAAACAAGAAGCAAATACGGAGAAACCGCTTCTCACTCCTCTGTACAATGACCTTGTGCAGCATTTCCGAACCTTCCTTATGGTGGGTGGAATGCCAGCCAGCGTTGCAACGTGGGTAACAACGCATGATTACAGCCAGTGTCAGGCTGAACTGGATGACATCCAATTGACCTATTATGATGACTTCCCTAAATACGCAAAGAAAGTTGACCCCACGTTGCTTCGGAACACTTTACAGAGTGTCGTAATGCAGATTGGAGACAAGTTTACCTATAGTGAAGTGGATGGCGGATACCGGGCAGACGATGTGAAAAAAGCTTTGAAGCTTTTGTGCGATGCCGGTATCATCAAGAGGGTGAGTTATACTTCCGGGAACGGACTTCCCCTAGGTGCGGAAGTGAATGACAAATTCCGTAAGTATATCTATCTGGACAGCGGCCTTCTTCTGCGCATTCTGGATCTGGATTTCGGTGGAGCCCGCCAGTTGACGGAGAGGATTATCGCCGGCACGTCCGAAGATTTGGTGAATAAAGGTGGCCTCGCGGAAATGGTCCTTGGATGGGAACTTGTGAAGTATAACAATCCCCGAATGCAGCATGACCTGTTTTATTGGGAGAATACTGCTGAGGGTACACGTTCAGAGGTTGATTATATCATAGCCAGAGACTTGAAGGTCCTGCCCATAGAATGTAAGGCCGGGACCAGCGGAAAGATGAAGAGTATGTACGAGTTTATGCACCAGAAACATCTGGCGGAGGCTATCCGCTGTTCACTGGAGAACTTTTCAGAGTTGGAGCGCATAGACAAAAAGGACCAAGACGCAGTCCGCCACGTTCAGATAGTCCCGCTTTTTGCGATATCCAATCTATTCGGTGAATAAAAAAACAAAGACTTGTTGTGCCTCTTTGGGCATCACTTCCCATTACCGTGCATACAGCCTGAGGTGCAAAAATGAGTGCATACATTAGAGACTAGCCAATAAAGAATCCAACTCCTCTTTCCCCGATATTGACGTGCCTTTACCTTCGGCAATGCTCTTTCGAGCCTCATCGATGCGCGCAAAGAACTCCTTCTTGCTGATAAGGCTATTGTGCACTGCCACCCAAAATTGAACACCTGATTGCCATCGAAAATTGAACACTTTGAGATCATTTGCAAGGGTCATTGGCTGGGCCCGCTCGTAATGGA
>ONIQ01000036.1 GCA_900317925.1 uncultured Bacteroidales bacterium
CGCCGTAAATCTTGGCGCCGCGGGCTTTGGCGTGCTCCAGTTCTTCAAGAATGAGAACGGCGGCCCCGTCGCCCATGACGAAACCGGCACGATTACCGTTGAAGGGGAGAGAGGCATATTTGGGATTCTCGGCGCGGGAAAGCGCCTTGGCATTGGCGAAACCGGCGATTCCCAGCGGGATGGTCGCATTCTCGGTACCGCCGGCGATGATGGCATCGGCATAACCGTGACGGATGGCGCGATAGGCCTCGCCGATGGCATTCGTGCTGGTCGCACAAGCTGTCACGACATCCACGCAGGGACCCTGGGCGTGATGCGAAATCGCAATCTGCCCGGCGGCGATATTGGAAATCATGGTAGGAATGAACAGCGGGGAAATCCACTGGCCGGACGGGTCCTCGATCATCTTGGCCGTTTCACGGTACTGGGTGGCAAAACCACCGATTCCCGAACCCACGTAAACGCCCAGGCGGAACGGGTCGATATTGGCATCTTCGCCCTGCGATTGCAGGCCGGAATCGTTCATGGCCTGGTAGGCCGCGGCCATACCGTACTGGGTGAAAAGGTCCTGTTTGCGGATAAACGGTTTGTCCATCCCATACTCCTCCGGGTGAAAATCCTTGATTTTACCGGCGATACGAACCGGCAGGCTCTCTGTCGGGAAATCATCGATATACTCGATTCCGCAAACACCGGCTACAAGGTTTTTCCAAAAGGTATTGACATCATTTCCAAGGGGGGAGATGATGCCCATACCGGTAATCACTACTCTTTTATCCATGTTTTAATCCTTATCTAAGTCTGCAAATATAACAATTTTTTTACCACTCTACAATAGCGGCGCCCGAAAGCAAACCGGCGCCAAAAGCGCTGAAAACAAGGATGTCGCCTTTTTTGAACATTCCTTTGCGGTTGCACTCGTCCAGCAGGATGGGGCAGGACGCCGAGGAAGAATTGCCATGGTCGGCAATGTTGGACGGGAATTTGGAATCCGGTTCATTCAGGTATTGTTTGATGGCGTCGATGATGCGCGCGTTGGCCTGATGCACCATGTAGAAGGATACGTCATCCTTGCTCATGCCTGCGCTTTTCAGGAGGGCTTCCACGTCGCGTGTAGATGCGTTGACGGCAAATTTGAATACTTCGCGTCCTTTCATCTGGAGGGGCGTGTCGTGCTCTTCTTTGGTGATGTAAGGGGTTGGCTGCATCAGACGTTTCTGCCAGATCTTGTCCGGGGCAGGTTCGCAGTGCAGGCTGATTCCTTTGATGTTGTCTCCGGCCGTCAGGACGGCTGCACCGGCCCCGTCACCGAACAGGACGGAGGTGGAACGGTCCGTCCAGTCGCACATGCGGGTGGGCTCTTCGCAGCAGACGATGAGCACGTTTTTCACGCGGCCCGCCCGGTATTGTGCCTCGGCGATATCCATCGCGTAGATGAAGCCGGGACAGGCGCAGTTGATGTCGATGCAGGGGCACTGGAGACCCATACCGGCGCCAATGACGCAGCTCAGGCCCGGCGTGGCGTATTCATTTACCACGTTGGAGCAGATGAAATAGTCAATGTCCTGCGGACCCAGCCCGGACATGTCCAGGGCTTTGCGGCAGGCTTCGGTTCCCAGGTCTTCCAGTTCTTCGGATGAAATGACATGGCGGGACCGGATGCCCGTGCGGGGGACGATCCATTCATCCGACGTGTCGAGAAACTCGGAAAGCATGTCATTGGTGACCACTTTGGAGGGGATTGCACTGCCAGTTCCGATAATTTTCATATAAACGGTTGTTTAATTGTTAATCTGAAATGTAATGCAAAGGTGCAAACAAATCTTATTCCAAAAAAATAAAAGTGGCAAAGCCTCCCGCGCAGGCGTGTATTTGCGGGCGCGGGGGTAAAGTCGCTTTATTTGGGGTGAAATTTGAAAGAATATTCGTATATTTGTTGGCTGAACTGATTGAATAATGCCCGAAAAAAGACCTCTTCCCGCTTTCCTGCGGGCCAAATACCAGCTCATTGCGACCGTGACATTCACGGCCTTCTTTTCCGTCGTATTCCTGTTGGTGAGTATCCCGTTCTCGCACAATGTCTGGTTCGGTCTGGGAGATTCCTATTTCTTCTTGTTTACCGTCCTGTTCGCCCTGGCAGGCCTGTTCATCGTGATTGTAAGCAAAGTGGTGATGTATAAGACACGGCACGTGATTCCGATGGATATGCCCGGTTATGTGCTGTGGAACGTGTGTGAGATTGTGCTGATCTGCCTGCTGTATACCATCCTGACCATCTCCATCACCGGACAGGACCGGTCGGAATTCGTGCCCGTTTTCTTCAGCTCGCTGGTGTACGGCACCATCTCGCTGGCCATTCCGTATATCATCGCGGGCATGTATTTCGCGATTCTCGACAAGAACAACACCATCCGCCTGATGGACTACCAGAATGTGGTGTCCGACGAGGCCATCGCCCCCACCGAACTGAAAAAGATCACCCTCTTCGACAACAGCGGCGTGATGAAGATGTCCGTCAACTCGTCCAATCTATACTATATCGAGTCGGACGACAACTACATCAAAGTGTGGTACACGGACAGCAAAAACGAGCTCAAGACCTACATGGTCCGCTGCCGGTTGAAGACCGTCGAGGAAAGTTTCCTGGGCAGCGGACTGGTGCGCTGTCACCGGAAATACATCGTCAACATGGACAAGGTAAAGGTGATGCGCAAAGAGGCAGAGGGCTATGAACTCGTCTTGGATAACGATTCCATAGCCCCCATCCCGGTAACCAAAACGTACACCGATACGGTGCTGGGTTACTTCAAAGAAATCCGGAGGAGGGATTAATCGGAAACCTTGGTCAGGGCCTCGCGGATGCGGGCCTCGATTTCATCGCAGAGTTCGGGGTTGTCCAGCAGCAGTTGCTTGGCTCCCTCGCGTCCCTGGGCCAGTTTCTGGTCATTGTAGCTGAACCAGGAGCCGCTCTTCTTGATGATGTCGTAATCTACACCCAAGTCCAGGATCTCACCCACGCGGGAAATACCTTCGCCATAGACAATGTCGAATTCCGCTTTCTTGAAAGGCGGAGCCATTTTGTTCTTGACCACCTTCACCTTGGTCCGGTTGCCCAGGGTATCTTCTCCGTCTTTGATGGCCGTAGTCTTGCGCACGTCCAGGCGGACCGAAGCGTAGAACTTGAGGGCGTTGCCGCCCGTCGTGGTCTCGGGGTTGCCAAACATGATGCCAATCTTCTCCCGCAGCTGGTTGATGAAGATGCAGCACGTATTGGTCTTGCTGATATTGGCGGTGAGCTTGCGCAGGGCCTGGCTCATCAGGCGGGCCTGGAGGCCCACTTTGTTGTCTCCCATCTCGCCTTCGATTTCGGCTTTGGGCGTAAGTGCAGCGACGGAGTCCACCACTACGATGTCAATGGCGCCGGAGCGGATGAGGTTGTCCGCGATTTCAAGCGCCTGTTCGCCGTTGTCCGGCTGCGAAATGAACAAGGTGTCCAGATCTACGCCAAGGGCTTTGGCATAGGTGCGGTCAAACGCATGCTCCGCATCGATCATTGCGGCGATGCCGCCCTGTTTCTGCGCCTGGGCGATGGCGTGGATGGCCAGGGTGGTCTTGCCGCTGGATTCGGGCCCGTAAATCTCGATGATTCGTCCTCTCGGATAACCGCCGATACCCAGGGCGTGATCCAGGGCGATGGACCCGCTCGGAATAACCTGTACATCCCATTGTGGCTGATCTCCCAGCTTCATGATCGTTCCTTTCCCGTAATCTTTCTCGATTTTGTCGATCGTGGCCTGTAACGCCTTCATTTTTGCGGCGTTAACATCTGCGGCCGGTACCTCTTTAGCCATAATGCTTCGTATAAATTAAAAAGTTTTCGATAGGCGGGAAAAAACAGCCCGCCTATTCGCAAAGTTAAGGATTTTTTTGGTAATTTTGCAGAGAACGTGTGAAAATTCATTACGATGCCTGCGAAACTGTTGGGAATGAATCTCGAGGAGCTGAAGGCACTCGCTTTGCAGGCGGGTTTGCCGGCTTTTTCCGGCAAACAACTGGCCCAGTGGCTCTATGAGAAGAAGGTCTCCACCTTCGAAGAGATGACCAATCTCTCGAAAGCGGGGCGGGAAGTTCTGGCATCGCAGTTCGAAACGGGGGTTACCCGTCCCCTAGACTGCCAGGTATCCTCAGACGGAACCAAAAAATACCTTTTCCCCGTAGAAACACCCGAGCCGGGTGCGGTAGAGGCGGTGATGATTCCGGATGCGGACCGCAAGACCCTTTGCGTATCCTCCCAGGCGGGCTGCAAGATGGGCTGCCGGTTTTGCATGACCGGCCGCCAGGGTTTTCACGGGAACCTGTCCGTTTCCGATATCCTGTCCCAATTCCTGGCCGTGGACGAAGCGAAAGACCTCACCAATGCTGTTTTCATGGGCATGGGCGAGCCGCTGGACAATTACGATGCGGTGATGAAGGCCATCGACGTGCTGACGGCGCCCTGGGGTTTCGGCTGGAGCCCGAAGCGTATCACCCTCAGCACCATCGGCGTCCTGCCGGCCCTGAAACGCTTCCTGGACGGCTCCCGCTGCCACCTGGCGGTCAGTCTGCACAACCCTTTCCCGGAAGAGCGGGTAGAACTGATGCCGGTGCAGAAAGCCTACGACATCCGGGACGTAGTTGACCTGATCCACCAATACGATTTCAGCGGTCAGCGCCGCGTGAGTTTTGAATATACGATGTTCGCCGGCTGGAACGATACCAAACGCCATGCCGATGCCCTGGCCCGTCTGATCAAGGGATTGGAGTGCCGGGTGAACCTGATCCGTTTTCACCGGATCCCTGATTTCCCTTACGGAACATCGCCTGACGGGGTGATGGAACGTTTCCGCGACCGCCTGGCCGGGCAGGGGATTACCTGCACCATCCGTGCTTCCCGCGGAGAGGATATTTTTGCCGCTTGTGGCATGCTGGCAGGAAAACACAAACAAAACTAATCATACCATGAAACTCAGACTATTGGCCCTCCTTTTCGCGATGGTGCTGCTGCTCCCTTCGGTGGCGGCCCAGCCTGCGCCGGTACGGTTCGGGATCGACCCGAAAGCCGATTCGCTGGCCTTCCGCCAGATGCGGGCGAAGATGGCCAAAATCCGGAAACATCGTCCCACAGTGGCCCTGGTCCTGAGTGGCGGCGGCGCGAAAGGCGCCTGTCACGTAGGCGTCATCCGCTACCTGGAAGAAATCGGCATTCCGATCGATCTGGTTGTCGGTACCAGCGTGGGCGGCTTGATGGGCGGCTTCCTGGCCCTGGGATACAATGCCGATGAAATAGAGGAGATGATCCACAATATCGACTGGAGTCTGGCACTCAGCGACAGGATCCCGAGAGAGTATATTTCCTATTACGAGAACAAGTATCGCGAGAAATTCCTGCTGTCGATTCCTTTCTATTATGCAAAGGAAGACCGGAACAGCCCTGTCAGCCGGTACGATGACATCCATTTCTCCGCAGATAAAGGCGATGTTTCCTCGTTTGTCCGTGACAACCTGCTGGGTAGTCTGCCTTCCGGAATGGTGTACGGGCAGAATGTGAACAATATCTTTAATTCCATTTCCGTCGGATACCAGGACTCCCTGAATTTCTTTAAGTTACCGATCCCATACGCCTGCGTGGCGACGGAAATGGTCACCTCACAGGCCAAGATCTGGCACAGCGGGCATATTTCGACGGCCCTGCGCTCCACGATGTCCATCCCCGGGCTGTTCACGCCCGTGCGGACGGAAGGCATGGTGCTTGTCGATGGCGGTATGCGCAACAATTACCCTACCGACCTGGCCCGCACCATGGGAGCCGATTATATTATCGGCGTGGACCTCTCGTCCGGCTATAAGAATTACTCCTCCCTGAACAACCTGGGAGACATTATCGGCCAGGGCATCGATATGCTTGGCCGCAGTTCCTACGAGAAGAACGTCTCCCTCGTGGACGTTTCCATTAAACCGGATGTGGATGGTTACGGCATGATGAGTTTTGAAAGGGCTGCCATAGATACCCTGATGCAGCGGGGCTATATGGCCGCCATCGAACAGGCCGGAGAACTGGCGTACCTGAAAGCGAAAGTCGGGAAGGACACCCTGCGGCTCCAGGCCCCGAAAGCGGTCGATATTACCCATCAGAAAGTTATGATTTCTTCCGTGACGATCGAGGGGGTTACCGATCGGGAAAGCCGTTACCTGATGGGGAAACTGGAGATCCCCAAAGATTTTATGATGGATCGGAGCGATATTGAAGCCGCCGTGGCTACCATTTATGGTACCAAATCCTTCGATTATGTCACCTTCTCGCTGGAAGGGAAGGAGGAACCTTATCGCCTGGTATTCAACTGCAAAAAAGGACCCGTCCATCAAATCGGCGTGGGAGTCCGTTTTGATACGGAAGAGATTATTGCTGCTGCCGTGAACTTGGGTTTCAACGTGCACCGGCTGCAGGGCCACTCGCTCGAATTGACGGGCAAGCTGGGCTCCAATCCCGGCTTCCAGGCCGTTTACGGATATGCGGCGGAAGGCGGTTCCTCTGTGAAAGTCTCCACCGGCATCCATCATACTACCCGGAACCTCTTTACCATGGGAAACGACAGTTTTAACATCGATTATACCCGTTGGACCAATAAACTGTACCGGACCAACATGAGCTGGTCGCGGTTTAATGTCGAGTATGGTGTCCGTCACGATTTCTTCAAGGTCGGTTCGATGATGACCGATGGGGGAACGGTTAGCGATGATGATTTGAACAATCAGCGCAACCACTACGTATCCCTGTTCGTGGATATGCTGGCAGAGACCTTTGACGACGGGTATTTCCCGACGAGAGGACTCCGCATGGGGCTGAGCTACGGCTGGACATTCGCCAGCTTCCCCACCAAAAAGAATAATTTCCATGCCATCAAGGCCGATTTCAAATGGGCCATCCCCCTGGGCGGAAACTTTACGTTCCTGCCGATGCTGCGGGGCCGTATGCTGCTGGGTGAGGACATCCCGCTTCCGTTTATGAACGTCATGGGCGGCATCATGGACGGCCGGTATATGGAGCAGCAGTTCTCGTTTATCGGCGTGAACAACTGCGTCACGAAGCCGAGCATCCTGGCCATTGCCGGTTCGGAATTCCGGTATAAGATTTATCGGAACAACTACCTGTCGGCCATCGTGAATGTCGCCGGTGCCACGGATGAGCCGCGCAACGTATCCAATTGGAACACGGATCAGATGACTTGCGATCTCGGCGTCGGCCTGCAATATGGTTACGATACCGTCGTAGGACCGCTCTTTGCCACCCTGCACTGGTCTTCGGTATCGCGCACCGTCGGGGCTTACCTGGGTCTTGGTTTCTATTTCTGATGACGGAAGATCCCCAGTTCAAAAAGGTCCTTCAGGGCTTTGAGCTGCGATGCGCCCGGCAGGAGATGTGCTCCGCCGATGTGCGCCGCAAAGCGTTGCGTAGCTTCGAAGGAGATGTGGACCGGGCCGATGCCCTGGTCCGTTCCCTGGTGGAAAACGGCTATGTGGACGATGCCCGCTATGCGGCTGCATTTGCCCGGGAAAAGTCCCGCCTGACCGGTTGGGGACCGGTAAAAATCACCTTCCAGTTGCGGGGTAAGGGCCTTTCGGAAGAGGCGATCCGCCAGGCTCTCCAGGAAGTGGATGCCGGAGAAGCGTCCGGGAAACTGCATGCCTTGCTGTCGGCCAAATACAAAAGCGTCCAGGGCGAACCGGACGCGCGGCTGCGCTTGATCCGGTTCGCCCTGGGCAGGGGCTATGAATGGGCTGCCGTCAGCGAAGCGCTGAAAGGCATTTTGTAACGGCTTCGCCCACCTCGTCGGCCGTGTACGGCTTCCGGTCGAAGGACTCGCCCGTAATGTGCTCATACAGTTCGATGTAGCGGTCGGTGATGCCATTCACGACGGCGGGGGTCATCTCCGGCACCTTCTGGCCGGCCTGGCCCTGGAAACCGTTCTCCATCAGCCATTCCCGGACAAACTCCTTGGAGAGCTGTTTCTGGCGCTCTCCGCGGGCCAGTCGTTCTTCGTATCCTTCAGCATAGAAATAGCGGGAGGAGTCCGGGGTATGGACCTCATCCATCAGATAGATGACGCCATCCTTCTTGCCGAATTCATATTTGGTATCAACCAGGATCAAGCCCTGCTTGGCGGCAATTTCGGTTCCGCGCTGGAAGATGGCCCGGGTGTATTTTTCCAAGGCGGCCCAGTCTTCGGCGCTTACGATGCCCCGCGCAATGAGCTCCTCTTTGGAGATATCCTCGTCATGACCTTCGGCGGCCTTGGTGGTCGGGGTGATGATCGGCTCGGGGAATTTCTGGTTCTCCACCATGCCGTCGGGCATCGGGACTCCGCAGATTTCGCGCTTGCCGGCCTTGTACTCACGCCAGGCATGTCCGGAAAGATAGCCGCGGATGACCATCTCAACCTTAAAAGGTTCGCATTTATATCCTACGGTAACGCAGGGATGGGGAACGGCGACTTTCCAGTTGGGAAGGATGTCGGCGGTGGCATCCAGGAATTTGGCGGCAATGGTGTTCAGCACCTGACCCTTGAAAGGAATCCCTTCGGGAAGGACGACATCGAACGCAGAAATGCGGTCGCTCACCACCATGACGAGATATTTCCCGTCAATATCATACACATCACGGACTTTTCCGACATATTTTCCTACCTGTCCGGGGAAGGTATAATCGGTCTTTACAATGGCTTGCATGTTAATTATTTAAGTTTAACTTTGATTTTCTGGTTTTCGCGCTTGCCCAGCAATTTGCGTACAAGGGCGGGGTCATTGGTCGTAATGCAATCTACGCCCAGGTCGATCATAGCCTTGATATCTTTCTCTTTGTTAACGGTCCAGACATTCACGCTCATCCCCAGGTCGTGGGCTTCCTTCACCCATTCGGGATGTGCGCGGAACACTTTGTAATGGTAGTCCAGGCCATTGATTCCCTTGGCTTTCAAGTCGGCCGGGGCAACGTCTCCGTTCAGATACTGGTTGATAAAGGTAGGATATTCACGTGCGATTTTCTCGCAGATGAACATGCTGAACGAGATGAACATCACCCGTTTGGGTTTGAACAGGCCGTGCTGCTTGAGGGCTTCCACGACCAGGTCGGTCATCAGGCTCTCGCGTTCGGCGTTCTGCTGTTTCTTCAGTTCCAGCACCAGGATGGTTTTCTTGCACTGGGCACCCTGGTCGAGATATTGGTCAAGGGTGGCGATGCTCTCTCCGTTTTTCAGCAGTTCGTCTTTGATGAATGCGTACGTGTTGGTCTGGATTTCCTTGCCGTTGATGGACGGGTCGTGGTTCACAACCACCACGTTGTCCGCGGTAAGGTGTACGTCGAATTCACTGCCCCAGCAGCGGAAATCCTGCGCCTTCTTGAGCGAGGCGATGGAATTCTGGGCGCCGCCGGCTTCGGGGCAATCCCAATAGCCGCGGTGGGCGGCAATGGCGATTTTGTTCTGGGCGCTTCCTGCCGTTGGGAGGAGGAATGCAAGGAGGAAGGTTGCAAGAAGAATGCGTTTCATACTTACCTTTATTTAGTAACGTTAATTTCCAGTTCCAAGGTCTCTTTCGAGCCATCGTCATAGCCCAGAATGGCCTGGACGAGATGCGTGCCGGCGGTCAGGGTGACACTCTTTGACGCCGTGGCCCCGTCATAGCGCCAACTGACGGAAACGGGCTTATGCGTTTCCGTTTCGAGCAAGTTGAAGTAGAAGATGTTACCTGCCTTGTAGGAGCCTCCGTTAGGATCATCGATGCTGTTGAATCCCATCTGTGCCAGGCTGGAAGATAGCTCCCTGACGTTCATCGAAATCACGTCGTTTTCAAAGGTAATGTCCTCCAGTACAAAATCGGATTCCACCCCGTCCCAGTCAATGGCATGGTAACTCGTAATCTTCCAGGGACCGGGGAAGGTCCGCTGGTCATAGGCTGTATAGTTCACATTATCCTGATCCTGGGCCGTGATGACATAACAGAGCGGATGGCTGGCATAATCGTTCAAATCGTTGTAGTATGGCCAGTAGTCCCACCTGTATTTGCAGGTCACGCCGGTCAGTCTCCGGTTGGATTGGTCAATATGGTAAACCAGGAGTCCGTGAGAAGGCAGATAATAATCCCACTTCGCTTTGGCCCGGCATTCCAGGTAGAATGCTTCGCCGTCCATGCTTGTGGCTAGCTGGAGGGCGTCGTCCTGGCAGAAGGGCGGGATTGTGACGGGACCGCCCTTTGTGATAAAGGCGGGCGCTTGCGCCCAGCCCAGCATCTCCCGTTCGATATGCGTGAAATACGGGGGCGTCTTGCTGTCGTTCAAGTAAGAACCGCTGGCCATGGTGGAGTACTTGGCCATGGCATGGCATTGCCCGTTCTGGGCATAATCGGCATCGTAGAAATCGGGCAGGCCCAGCGCATGGCCGAATTCGTGGACGGTAGGTCCGATTCCGCACTGGGTGGTACCGGATACGCCCCGCAGTTCGGCGGTGCAGAAGTATTGGCGGGCGACAACACCGTCCAGGGTGATGTTCAATCCGCTAGAAGACCGATGAGGCCAGATGGTATGGGGGGTTCCTTCCGCCTGGCTGTAACCGGCGTAATACATGAGGACCATATCAATCTGGCCGTCGTTGTCATTGTCGTACACGGAATAGTCGATGGACGGGTCCAGTTGGCGCAAAGCGTTTCTGAGGATCCGGGACGCCTTGGTCGAATAGGATTCGTCCGTCCCGTCGGGCCGCGTAAGGAGATAACTCTCATCGGCTGTAACGGGAGCGAATACATCAAAAACGGGATTGTACAGGTTATTGGAATTGTCCAAATAAAAATCGCGGGCCGACCCGGTGGCTCCGTTGAAATTGTAATCTTCTTCGTTGAGCAATTTATCAAAGGCTTCCTGCGGATTGTCGATAGAGAAGGACTTGTCCTTGAATTGAATTAGGAAAACGGGAATCCGCTGGGTGCCTTTGACCGTTCTCTGTGCCCGGGAAGGCAATTCTGCGATGGACTGCCGGCGCTTCTGACGCCCCTCTTCCCGTGCGCTTTCGTCCAGGGTGGCGGGACGGAGGTATGAATCGGGCGTCCATTCCACCACGGTGCCCTTGGAATCGGTCATCCAATGGAAAAACTCGTCACCATGCAGGAAGATGGTCGTGACCGTCCCGTCCGGGAGCGTAACCTTGATGGGACCCGGTTTGGCCGGAACAGCATGCAAGCAAGGAAATGCCAGCATGCAGAAGGCGATGATACTCAGGTATATTCTTTTCATGGCTAGCGAATTCTGACAATATAACCGTCCCCGCTGGGGTGCAGGAGCCAGGCCTTGTCGTCCCGGACCTGGATAACCCGGTAAGGCTGGGGAGATTTCTGTGTACTGCTTTTCTTGGTATGGTCGATTTCAACAATAGAGAGCACCTGCTCTTTCTGGAGCGTTTCCCGCAGGCCGGTAACCTGCATGACAGTCAGCTCTTTGGGATTCAAGATCGAGAACGTGACCTCTCCGCTGGCAGTTTTGTAGATGCTCATCTGGTCGGATCCGGCTGTATAGATCCGCCGGTTGCCCCGGAGGGGATAGAAACCCGGAATGGATTCCTTCAGCAGACGGTCCTCGGCCACGTGGGAGTCCGGCAGGTAGTACAGGTCCGGGAAGGTGGTCGATGAGGTATTGGAATAACCGCCAAAGACTTTTTTGGCCGGATCGTACTTGAGATAGCGCGTGCGCGACTTCAAGCTCGCTCCATCCTCATTGAAGGAGATGGACCAGATATAATAATTGGTCGTGGTGCTTTCGCTCGTCGCAAGGTTGTTGGTATTGGTCGTTCCCAGATATTTCCCGTCCGCACACTGGATGGTGAAGCCGGAGCTGCTGACGGTGGAAACATCAATCACGAAGGCGTTATCCAGGCTGTTGACATTGATGATGGTCTCGGAAACCTGTTCGGCCGGTATGGCGCTAAGCAGTGAACTGGTCGATGTGGGTGCCTTTGCGATGAGGCAGTCCTCCCCATCCTTCACCACCATGATGTATCGTAGGCCGGGTTCAATGGTGTCGGTTTTGACAAAGGAATAGACCGGATAGACCGGATCGTCAATCAGGAAGGCCAGATGCTTGATCCGTCCGGCGCTGAACACCCAGTCTTTGTCCAGGGTGATGGTTTTTGTCTGGGAGAACTCCTTGCCATCGGCATCGCTGCCGCGGAAAACAATCTCCAGTTCCGTGCCGGCGGGGGCGGTGAAAGGACGGATGCCCATCCAGACGGTAGCCTTGGCAGCTGCTTCGAAGGACGTCTCGGCAATCAGTTTGCAGCTGTCGGCGGCTTCCACGGGGGTATAGACCGGCTCGTCGCCGGAAAAATCGATGGTAAAACTACCGTTGATGGCAATGCCTTTCGCGCGGAAGACGGCCTCGGACAGTTGGATGGCCTTCCCGTCTTTGCGGCTGAAGGAGAGCTCGATCAGCGAGGCTGCATGATGGACGCCCATGACCGGTACGGCATCCTTGCCGATATTCTTTGCCTTGCCCCACAGCGGGAATGCGCTGCCGGCCGTGTGGCCATAATCGGCATTGGCCTTCTGGATTTGCACGTTGTTGACGGGGGCTCCGATCACGATGGGCGCATCCTTCCCTTTGGGGCTGGTCAGCTTGTCGTTGTATGGATACAGGAAATACCAGTCCGAAGCACCGTCGGGAACGGCGGCTTCGCCTTGGGCGTGACCGGTAGAGACATCGTCAATGGTAAAGAGACCATCGTTCACATACTGGTCCGTTCCGGTGGGAGCGTGAAAAACGGAGATTGCGTCATTCAACTCCCAGACAATGTGCATGTTGTCGATGGTGGCAGTTTTGGAGTCGGTCCCGGCGGGTGCCAGGATTTCGTAGGGAAGGGCCGGGATATCGGCCGAATCACGTTCCTGCGGGGCGCAGCACGTGAACATTAGCAAGACGGAGAGGAGGGAGAAAAACTTGTTCATAGCTTACAGGATGATTTCTCCGCTGCCATCGTCCTCCCAGGCCGGGATTCCTCCTGTTCCTGTACTGGCCAGGAAGGAGAGGTCTGCCTCGAAAGACAGGTTCTCGATATTCGGATGTTTATATTCTTTCTTAGAATTCATAATTTACAAAGATAAGTAAATTATAGGATTTTTATGCAAAAAAGAGTAATTTTGCAAAAGCGAGAATATTTAATGAACAATTATGATAAAAGTAAATCTTGGAGGCTGCAGCACCTTCGTGGAAGATGCGCAGTACAATGAATCGGTCGGGAAGGCCCTTGCCGCTTTTGATACGCTGGTTGCCGGGAACGGCGCCGGGAATGATTTCCTGGGATGGAAACATCTTCCCAGTCAGACGCCCGAATCCCTGATCGCAGACTGCGAAGCCGTGCGTGACGGCTGGAAGGCCAAAGGCGTAGATCTGGTGGTCGTGATCGGCATCGGCGGTTCTTATCTGGGCGCCCGATGCGCCATCGAGGCCCTGTCCCATAATTTTGCCCGTCAGTTGGGCGGCAAGAAAGCGGCTGCCGAGGTGGTATTCGCCGGCAACAACCTGTCGGAGGAATACCTGGCCGAGCTGTTGGATCTGGTGGCAGAGCGCAACGTCGCCTGCATCGTCATCTCCAAGTCCGGCACCACGACCGAACCGGCCGTAGCCTTCCGGATTGTCAAAGAATACATCGAAAAGAATTACCAGGATGCTTCCGAGCGCATCGTGGCCATTACGGATGCCAAAAAAGGTGCTTTGAAGACCCTGTCCACCCAGGAAGGTTACCGGACCTTCGTGGTTCCGGACAACGTGGGCGGCCGTTTCTCGGTGCTCACGCCGGTGGGCCTGCTGCCCATTATCGTAGCGGGTTTCGACGCGCGTGCCATGCTTGCCGGTGCCGCCGAGATGGAGAAGGTCCTTTCCGAGCGTTCCGCGGAAAACCCGGCCGTCAAGTATGCGGCCATGCGCAACCTCCTTTATAGCAAGTTGGGGAAGAAAATCGAGGTCCTGGTCACCTACAACCCCAAATTCCAGTATCTGGGCGAGTGGTGGAAGCAGCTTTACGGAGAGTCCGAGGGAAAAGACCTGAAAGGTATCTTCCCGGCTTCCGTGAATTTCACCACGGACCTGCATAGCGTGGGCCAGTTTATTCAGGATGGCGACCGTGTCCTCTTCGAGACCGTGGTCCACGTGGAGAAAGCCAACCGCAGTGTTGTCATCGGCACCGATGAGCAGAACCTGGACCAGCTGAATTACCTGGCCGGCAAGCACGTGGAGCATTGCAACGCGATGGCTGAACTGGGCACCAAGCTGGCGCATATCGACGGCGGCGTACCGCAGGTGGAAATCAGCATCGAAAAGATCGATGCACGCAACCTCGGCGGCCTGTTCTACTTCTTCGAGTTCGCCTGCGGCGTGAGCGCCTATCAGCTGGGCGTGAATCCGTTCAACCAGCCGGGTGTGGAGGCTTACAAGAAGAACATGTTCGCCCTTCTGCACAAGCCGGGCTATGAGAGCCAGGCAGCAGAGCTGGAAGCTCGTTTGAAATAGCTTTTCCGCGCAGTGGCCCATCCCTGGCAGGATACCCTTCCCCTGGAAGATGCTATGCGCCTTTCGGGTCCGGTCGCCTTCAACATCATGTTGAAGCCGGCCGGTTCCCTTTGCAACCTGGACTGCCATTATTGCTACTACCTGGACAAGGCCGAAATCTACGGGGGACGCGAACCGCGGATGAGCCTGGACATGCTGGAAACGGTGGTTCGCGCATACATCCGCGCAAATGACGTCCCCGAAGTCACCTTTAACTGGCATGGGGGCGAGCCGCTGATCCTGGGTTTGGATTTTTACCGGAAAGCCCTGGAATTCGAGCAGCAATACGCCGACGGGAAAATCATCCACAATACCCTCCAGACCAACGGTACCCTGCTTACCGAAGAATGGGCCGGTTTCCTGGCCCGGGGTGGCTTCCTGGTGGGCATCTCCCTGGACGGTCCGGCCGCTGTCCACGACCGTTACCGCAAGGACAAGGGTGGGGCGCCCACCTTTGAAAAAGTGATGCGCGGGGTGCGCCTGCTACAGCGCGCCGGCGTGGAATTCAACACCATGTCCACGGTCAACAAGGCCTCAGAGGGGCGGGGAAAAGAGGTCTATCGATTCCTCAAGGAAATCGGCAGCCATTACATGCAGTTCATGCCGGTGGTGGAGCATATCCGCTACCCGCTGGACGGCAAGGGGAAACCCATGAAATTCGCCCGTCCCTTCATCGTGGATCCGGCCGAGGAAGGAGCTTCCCTGGCACCCTGGTCGGTGAGCGATATCGCCTACGGAAAATTCCTTTGCGATATCTTCGACGAATGGGTCTGCAACGATGTGGGACGCTTTTTCGTGAACATTTTCGATGCCGCCCTGGCGCTCTGGTACGGGGTCCAGCCGGGAACCTGCGTCTTTGCCAAAACCTGTGGTGGAAACGCCGTTATCGAACATAACGGCGACCTGTATTCCTGCGACCATTTCGTCTATCCGAAATATCGGCTCGGCAACATCGCCACGGACGACTTGCGCACCATGATGCGTTCGGCGGCCCAGATAAAATTCGGGGTGGACAAACGGGGTTCTCTCCCTTCCAAATGCTCCCGCTGCAAATACCTGTTTGCCTGCAACGGGGAGTGCCCCAAACACCGTTTTACGCGTACGGAGACCGGCGACACAGGGTTGAACGCCCTATGCGCCGGTCTCTATAAATTCTTTGATCACGCGGCCCCGTACATGGATCGGATGAAGGACTTGCTGAATGCCAAGTTGCCTCCCGCCGCCGTCATGCCGTGGGCGCGTGAACGCCTTCGCTGATTTATTTCTTGTTTTTCGCTTTTTTCACCGCTTTGGCGGCCAGTTTCTGACAAAGGGCTGCCGTTTCGGGGGATACCTCTTTGTCCGTGCCTTGCAGGCGGGCGGGGTTGCCTTTTACCTTCTTGCCCAGGGTCGGACGGATCAGGGCCTCGAACCAGGTGCAGGCGGCCAGGTAACGACCCACCGAATAGCTCAGGTGGAAGCCGTCGCGGGTGAGTTCCTTCTCCCCGGAGATGGCGGTGCCGCGGCCCATCTGGACGGCGGGACCGCAGGGGATGACCACGCGGATATCCTGGTCTTTTTTCAGCCGGGTCACGCAGTCGCAGATGGCATTGTACATCTTCAGCTGGTCTTTGTCGTACCATTTGAAATGCTGGTGTCCCGAGGTGGTGGCATAGGCCCAGGTCTGGTGCCAGACAATGGCGGCATCCGGGTTGGAACAATGCGCACGGACAATGCCGATAAGTTGCTCAAGATAAGGAATATAGCTGTCGTATAATCCGGAGTATCCCGAGGCCTGCTGCAGGGTGATGATGTCCCAGTCTTCGTCTTCGATTCCGTCCAGGATGCTGGCTTTTTTGCTCACGGTCACCCACTCGTTGTCCGTGGATTTGTAGTAGATATAGCTCCGCAGTCCCTTCTCTTTGAAGGCTTCGTATTCCTGGCAGTGGCGCTCCAGGGTGCATCCGCCGATATACAGCCGGGCTACGATGACATTGTGGATGCCGGCACCTTCCAGAAGGGCGGGCAGGTGCTGCGTGCCGTCGTCCGAGAAACTGTTGCCGATGGCGAGGATTTTCAAGGTGTCCGGCCGGTTCGGCAGGGGATGGTTGGGGTACTTCGCGGCCGATGCCGTCAGGGTCGCCGCCACCAGGCACACGACCGATAGAAAAAGAACTTTGATGTGTTTCATATCCATTCAAATGGGTTTTTACAAAGGTAATAAAAAACGGTCGGAATGTAAAGAATAGATACGATCATTCGTTTCTTTCACTTCGTGCAAACTAGTATGTCGTTCCCTTTTTTTGAAAAATTGTCCTTCTCCATATATTTTTGTATATTTGTATCTAATATGGAAAATCGTTATACAAAGGATAATAAATACTATCAGGAAACGATCATCCCGTGCTACGACGCGGATGCTTCGTTCCACCTGAAACCGGCCGCGTTCATGGACCTGGCGCAGGAACTGGCCTACTGGGCCGCCGGCGAATTGGGCTTTGGATTCGACGACCTGCAGACCCACGGCACGGCCTGGGTCCTTTCCCGCATGCACATCCGCTTCACCGATATGCCCCTCTGGCGGGACAAAGTCCGCTTGATCACCTGGCACAAGGGGCTGGAAGGCCTGTTCTTCTTGCGGGATTTCCGCATGGAAGACGAAACCGGGAAGGAGAAGGCGGCCTGCACCAGCTCCTGGCTGGTCGTAGATGCCCAGACGCACCGGCTCATGCGGAGCGACCGTCTGGAAAATATGGTCCAGCCTGATACACAGAGCCCCGACAGCGCCATCGAGGCCTCCTGCCCCAAGGTCCAGTTTCCCCGTGGGGCCGAAGCGGAAAAGGCAGGGGAGCACCGGGTCTCCTATTCGGATCTGGACATCCTCGGACATACCAACAATGCCCGCTACGTGGTATGGGCAATGGACTGCATCGATCCTGCGCAGACCGCCGGCGCCCGAGTGAAGGATTTGTATATCAACTTTATCAAAGAAACCCGCCTGGGAGATGTCGTGGAACTTTTTTCTGTTCGCGACGCCGACGGCTGGACGGTAGAGGGAAGGGTAGAAGGTCATCCGGCGTTCTGTGCCCGCATTCTGTTTTAACCATGTTTGAATTGTTGTATCCCGATAAACCGGCCCCCGTATTCCCGCATCCTTCTTTCCGGCCGCCCACCTCTCCGCTTTCCGGCGAAATGCTGCCGTTGGTGGACGAGCACGGAATCGTCATCGGCCAGGCGCGACGCTCCTGGTGCCATGGACCCGAGAAGCCCTTGCATCCCGTGGTGCATCTGCATATCCTGAACCGTGCGGGCGAACTTTACCTGCAGAAACGTTCCTTGACCAAGGACTTGCTGCCCGGTTATTGGGACACTGCCGTGGGCGGTCACGTAGATTACGGTGAGCAGATCGAAGAGGCCCTCCTGCGCGAAGCGGGTGAGGAATTGGGTTTTTTCGATTTCAATCCCATTTATATGGGGACCTATGTTTTTGAAAGCAAACGTGAAAAGGAATTGGTCAACGTTTTTGCCACGGTGGGAAACTTTACCCTGCATCCGGATGGTTCCGAGGTGACGGATGGCCGGTACTGGCCTTTTGCCGAAATTGACGCCGCCATGGGTAAAAAAACGCTGACGCCCAACTTCGAGGGTGAATTCAAACAATTCCGTTCCGCCTTGCAAGCCTTGTTATAATATGGAAGAAAAGATCGTTAAATTCATTTCCGACCAATTGTCCGTCTGGCCCGAAGTGGCTGCCCGTTTCCGGGCCCTTAAGCAGGTCCGTACCCGTGGCTTGTCCGTGAACGGCCTGAAAACGACGCTCCAGTTTAATCCGGACCGCATCCGCTCTTCGGTGGCCGAGGTGGAACATATCCAGCGTCCCTGCTTCCTTTGTGCCGACAAGCAGCCGGCCGAGCAGCACCGGATCCCCTTCGAAGGCCGCAAGGGAAAGAAGTATTACATTACCATCAATCCCTATCCCATTTTCCCGGAGCACCTGGTGATTTCGCGCTGCGAACACGTCCCCCAGTCGATTTGGAACAATTTCGTGGACATGACCGATCTGGCGCACCATTTCCCGGATTACACTTTCTTCTATAACGGTCCGCACTGCGGGGCCTCCGCGCCGGATCATCTGCATTTCCAGGCGATGCCGCGGGGCGGGACACCGCTGGAGGTGCAGGCCGATACCCTGCTGGACCGGCTTGGCAGCCGCGATGCGGGCGTCCCCAACGGGGAGGAAAGGATGGCCGTTCCGGCTTCCCTGACGGGCGACATTGATTATGTGTGCTCGGTTCAGGATGCACAACTTTATCATTATAAGCATTTTACGCGCGGAGTCTTTTTCCTTCGATCCCGCACGTCCAAATCGCTCGCGAAACTATTCTATCGCCTGTTGGACTGTGCCCCCTGGAAAGAAGGGGAGGAGGAACCCCGCTTCAACCTGCTCGCCTGGTATAAACCCTGCGGGAAAGCCCGCCGGCCGGAAGGACATACCCATGGGCTGGCCGAATACGAGTATCGCGCCATCGTCCTGCTCCGCGGCGAGCATCGTCCGCACCATTATTTCTCCGAAGGAGCAGATCACCTGACGCTAAGTCCCGGGTGCGCCGATATGTGCGGCCTGTATGTGATGCCGGTGCAGGAGGAATTCGAACGGGTGGATGCCGCCACGCTGGAAGCGGTGATGTCGGAGGTCTCCCTTTCGGCCGGGGACGAGGCCCGCGTGCTGACCCGCCTTACCCGCACCCAGCCCACCCTGCAGGTGGGAATCATGTCCGGTGAGGAGATCGCCTTCGAGATGATCTCGGACGGTGCCGGAAAGCAGACGGTGCGCTACCGGGACGGAAAAATCGACTACAACGGAGTCCTGTATGATGAACTGACGTTCGATGCGGTCACGCCTTCCAAGATGTTCGCCGAGCCCTCTTTCATCCTGTACGGGGTGACGATCGGGGTGGATTTCCACTGGCAGCGCCGGCAGGACCAGACCTTCGCGGGCGTGCTCAAATTTATCGTGGAAGATGGAAAGGTGGTGGCGGTGAACGTGATCGGCGTGGAAGATTACCTGCTCAGCGTCATCTCTTCGGAAATGAAGGCGTCGGCGTCGCTGGAATACCTGAAGGCCCACTCGGTCATCTCCCGCTCGTGGGTGATGGCCCAGATCGCCCATAAACCGCAGGCGGCTGCGGCCGCTCCGGCACCGGTTCCGGATGGGGAGGAGTACATCCGCTGGTTCGATCACGATGACCACAAACACTTCGACGTGTGCGCCGACGACCATTGCCAGCGCTACCAGGGGCTGTCCATCGTCATCGGCCGCACGGTGCGCGAAGCCATCGACCAGACCTGGGGAGAGGTGATGATGTCCGAAGGGGAGATTGTGGATGCGCGCTTCTCCAAATGCTGCGGAGGCGTGATGGAAAAATTCTCCACCTGCTGGGAAGACAAGGATTATCCCTACCTGGTGGCCCGGCGCGATGGCGAAAGCCGGGAATTCCCGGACCTGACCGATGAAAAAGAGGCCGTGAAGTGGATCGAGGGCAATCCTGACGCCTTCTGCAATACCCATGACAAGACCATCCTTTCGCAGGTGCTCAAGGATTACGACCTGGAAACCGAGCATTTCTTCCGCTGGGAGGAACGCACGTCCATCGACGACCTGTCCGAGCGCATTGCCCGGCGCAGTGGCATCGATTTCGGCCGTCTGAAGGCCCTGGAACCCCTGGAACGGGGGGTGTCGGGTCGCTTGAAACGCCTGCGCGTGGTGGGCGAAAAACGGACCATGACCATCGGCAAGGAGCTGATCATCCGCCGCTGGCTGTCCGAATCACACCTCTACAGTTCTGCCTTTACGGTAACCTTCACCCCCGACGAGGTAATCCTTCGCGGTGCGGGCTGGGGCCATGGCGTAGGCCTGTGCCAGATTGGCGCGGCGGTCATGTCGGCCAAGGGTTACGACTACCGGCAGATCCTGCAGCATTATTATCCTGGACACGAATTGAAAACACAATAATACATGATGGATCAGATGAAGACCAAAAGCCCCTGGTGGTGGGTGCCTTCCCTGTATTTCGCGGAAGGTATTCCGTATTTCCTGGTGAACAACATTTCCGTGATGATGTTTACGAAAATGGGTGTTCCCAACGGCCAGATGGCCTTTTTCACGACTTTGTTGTATTTCCCCTGGTTCCTGAAAGGGCTTTGGAGCCCGATCGTGGACGTAATCCGGACGAAGCGTTGGTGGATTGTGACGATGCAGGTGCTGATGACGGCCATGATGCTCCTGCTTACCCTTACGCTGCCCAAACCGTCGCCCGAACTCATTGCTTCCGGACAGACCTCGGCCGGCCTGTTCTGGTTTACGCTGGTGCTGTTCATCATCACCGCCTTTGCCTCGGCTACGCATGACATTGCCGCCGACGGCTTCTATATGCTGGCCCACAGTCCGAGCAGCCAGGCGGCCTTCATCGGCATTCGCAGCACCTTCTACCGCATTTCTTCCGTGTTCGGACAGGGCGTGTTGGTGCTCATCGCCGGATTGGTCGAGCGAAGCAGCGGCAACATCCCCCTGTCGTGGCAGGTAACCCTGGGCGTATCGGCCCTGGTGTTTGCGGTAGTGAGCCTGTATCATATTTTCTTCCTGCCCCGCAGCGCGGACGACGCTCCCCGCGTGAAGGCCGATGAAGCTGCGAATACGTGGAAGGAACTTGGGGCATCGTTCGTAACCTTCTTTACGAAGCCGGGCGTGTTGCTTGCCATTTTCTTTATGCTGCTGTACCGGCTCCCCGAGGGCTTCCTCATCAAGATGTGCCAACCCTTTCTGGTGGCGACGGCAGATAAGGGTGGCCTGGGACTGCCGACCGATGTGGTGGGTGTCGTCTATGGCACTTTCGGCGTCATCGCCCTGCTGGCCGGTGGTATCGTGGGCGGACTGGTCGCTTCGCGTCTTGGACTTCGCAAGTCGCTTTGGTGGATGGCGGCCGGTATGACCTTGCCTTGCCTGACCTTCGTGTATCTGGCTACCTTCTTGCCGCAGAACGTGGTGATCATCACCATCGCGCTGGCCGTGGAACAGTTCGGCTACGGCTTCGGCTTTACCGCTTACATGTTGTATATGATGTATTTCTCGGAAGGGGAATTCAAGACCTCGCATTATGCCATTTGTACGGCTTTTATGGCGCTCAGCATGATGCTGCCCGGTTTTGTGGCCGGTTATATCCAGGAAGCCATCGGCTATGTGAATTTCTTCTGGATGGTGATGCTCTGCTGTCTGGCGACTGTGGGCGTAACCTTCCTGGCCCGCCGAAAAGTTAATCCCGAATATGGAAAAAAGTAATACCATGAAGATCAGATTATCGCTGCTGGCCTTCCTGCTGGCGGCCGTATCCCTTGGCGCCCAGGTCCGCCCCGGGATAGAGGTCCTGCGTGACCGCGATTTCGCCGGCCTGAAAGGGAAAAAAGTGGGGCTGGTGACCAACCCCAGCGGCATCGACCGGAACCTGCGTTCTACCATCGATATCCTGGCGGCTGCACCCGGTGTGGAACTGAAAGCCCTTTTCGCTCCCGAGCATGGCGTGCGGGGCGATGCCTATGCGGGTGACAAGGTGGAAAACGCGTCCGACCCGGAAACCGGCGTACCCGTCTATTCCATTTATGGGAAATACCGCAAACCCTCGCCCGAGATGCTTCAAGGCCTGGATGTGGTGGTCTATGACATCCAGGATGTGGGGTGCCGTTCTTATACGTTCATCAGTACGCTGGGCCTGGTGATGCGCGCCTGCGCCGAGCAGGGCATCGAAGTCATGGTTTTGGACCGTCCCAATCCCCTGGGCGGCAACAAGGTGGAAGGCTGCCTGGTGGAGCCCGGCTTTCATTCTTTCGTGAGTGAGTTCAAGATTCCGTATATCTATGGCCTGACGGTTGGCGAACTGGCCATGCTCCTGAATGAAGAAGGCCTGAATCGTGGAGAAAAGGGTGATCTGGAGCCCCTCAAATGCAAATTGACGGTCATCCCGATGGAGGGCTGGAAGCGCAGCATGCGCTATCTGGAAACCGGTCTGCCGTGGGTGCTTCCATCTCCGAACATCCCATACCCCCAGTCGGCCATCGGCTATCCCTCCTCCGGCATTGCCGGCGAGTTCCAGGGTTACCTGAACATCGGCGTAGGTTACACGCTTCCGTTCGAAGTGTTTGCGGCCGAATGGATCGATGCCGACCAACTCCTGTCCCGGCTGAATTCCTACCAGATCCCCGGCGTGGCCTTCCGGCCCATTCATTTCAAGCCGTTCTTCGGTCCGCTGGCTGGAAAACTCATCCACGGCGTGCAGTATCATTACACGGATTATGAGGCTGCTTCCATCACCCTCACCCAGTTCTGGGTGATGCAGGCGGTGTATGAATTGTATCCGGATCGCAATCCTTTCAGCCTGTCTTCCGGCCGAAACAATATGTTCGACAAGGTTTGTGGTACGGATTATGTAAGAAATCATTTTGGAGAGTCCCTGAAAGTGGCGGACATCCTCTCTTACTGGAGCAAGGACGCCGAGGCTTTCAAACAGCTTTCCGCCAAGTATTA
>ONIQ01000005.1 GCA_900317925.1 uncultured Bacteroidales bacterium
GGGGTCCTTTCCGTCCTCCGCCACGGAATAATAGATTTCTCCCAGGAACGGCATGATCGTACATCCCGCCTCAATGTGGGCCGATGAACCGATGATATCATCGGCAAAGCCCCTCGGCAGGATATTCCTGAACAGCGATTCATCGCCTTTCTTATCGGCCCGGAACACCCGGTCGGCCGTCGGATGGCACTTGTCAAAAGACAGCTCATAATCCGCCTGCAGGAATATCAGGGCGAAGGCAAGCAGCGCCGCCACCAGTCCCGTGAAGTTCAGGACCACCGCCACCGGATAGCGGCGGATCAGGCTCTTTAAGTTTCGTAGTATCATGTTTTCTTTACTCCTTTTTCAACTCTATCGCCGGATTGGTCTTCGCCGCCTTCAGGGTCTGCCAGAGAACGGATGCCAACGAAAGCAGGACGGTCAGCAGGGCGGCGGCGACGAAGATCCACCAATACCCTGTAATATGCTCGGCATAGTTCTGCAGGAACCGTTCACAAACCAACACTGCAATCGGGATTGCGATCAAGAGCGAGATACCGATCCAAAGCATATAGGTAAATACCCCCCGAATAGTTTCAGTTGAAATGGTCCCTCCGAATACTTTCCGGATGGCAATACTCTTGGCGTTGGCGCCGGCATAATGGGAGCTCATGGCTACAAGCGCCAGCAAAGAGAGCAGAATCGATATCAGGCAGAATATCTCGACCAATCGCACATAGCGACGCATATCGTCATGGTCTGCCGCGATCAAATCTTCTATATAATCGTTTCTCGAATACTCCATATCGAAGACATCCGAGAAACCATACTTTTCTTTGCAATACGCCCCGATGGTCTCCCTGAACCACTTCTCAAAAGCCCGGTGGTCGGCGGTCGTCCGAATCAGGAAAGCTCCCGGATACTCAGAGGTAGCTCCCACCTCCACGATAGGTACAGCATCCGCATCATGATACCTGTCTGTTCCATTCACCGGTATGGTTCGGAAATCCTGAATGATTCCTCCGACAATGTTGGGATAAGAATCCGGATAACGCTCATACCCCCAATACAGACTCGCAGGATTGGCATTATCTCGGGTCACACCATATTTGTTCGCTGCCGAACGAGTGAGAAAAACCGATCCTTTCGTTTGGGCAAAACTTTCTTCCAGGCGGAATCCAAGCATTGAAAAAGCCGTGCTGTCGCACCTGATGGTCTTAAGCATCCCCTGCGTTCCGGACGTCATATATTGAACATACGTCGGATATCCAGTCGCCCCGCCGATTTCCAGAACGAGCGGACTAGACCGAAGCAAGTCGGCCAATGCATCCATATCTTTACCCTTCTCGACAAAACCGGGGATGTAGAAGAACAGGTCCTTCTGCAGATCAGCACCCAGATCGGCTTCTTTCAAATAATTCAACTGCCGCTCGAGTGTGATAGCCATCACAATCAGTACAACAGCCAGTACACTTTGCAGGATGATACAAATCCGGCCGAAGTACATCTTGCGCTTACGGCGTATCTTGCCCGAAACCACATCCAGAGGCCGGAATGAAGCGCAAGCGGCAGCAGGGATGATACCAGCTAACACTCCGACCAGCAGCACGAGAACCCCGGAGATCAGCCAGAAGACAACGTTCGGCCGGATTCGAAAAGGCACATTGAGTCCTGTCGGACGGATGCTGTCCAGTCCAGGGGCTATCCACAAAGCCAACAGGATGGCAAAAAGATAGCAGACAAAGACAAACACGAGAGACTCACCCAGCACACGTAGGAAAACGTGGCGCTGGTCCTCTCCAACCAAGCGTCGCGTAGCCATCTCACGGGCACGGTCGCCGGTGACGGCCATAGACAGATTTACATAACTCAGTATGGCGGAGACAAGCAGAAGTATGACCAGAGCAATCAACACGGACAGATACATCCGTTTACCCTGACGAAGGGCGTATTGTGTTTGATCCGACAGGTAAAGATCGTCGTATGCCGTCAGCATCCGGGCGTCTTTTTCATCCCGGTTCAAGAACCAACCTTGCAGATTCCTGACACGAGCGTTCAATACTGAATCGACCTGAATACCTTCATGAAGACGAGAAAATAAATAGGCGGTAGATCCATGCCCATTATGCCCTAGATCGGATTCACGGACTTCCGTTGCCCTGGGGCAGAGCTGCGACTGAAGACTCACGGCGAAATCGAAGTCTCCCAGGATGGAATAGGAAGGATCTTCAATAACGGAGGTAATCCTTGTCAGGACAGGCTGGGAGGTCGGGGTTTCCAGCCAGCCCAGCGCCTCACCGACCGGATCCCGGTCAGGGAAAAAACGGCGAGCTGCCGAAACTGTAATTGCCACTCCTTCCCCACTTTCAAAAGGTTCACGACTGCCGGACAGCACATGCAACGGAATCATCCCGAACAGGTTAGGATCCATCATCCCGATTGCGACAAGCCGATTATCTCCGGCAATCTGGGCCATTGCCTGTTCAATAGTAAAAGCGGCTGTTTCCCGGATTTCCGGAATGGATGCAAGTTCCTCTTTTACACGATACTCTCCGACAATACTGTGGCCTGCTGCCGGACCGACCAGATACAAATTGTCGTGGTCAGGTACATTGTACACAATCCCAAGCTGGTCCCGGATTGATGAGCCAATAATGACAACGAACGCCAGGCTAACAATCAGCCCCACCGCCTCAATAGCGGTGTAGAGCTTGTTACGGGATAGGAATTTGAAGTATGATTTCATTAAAGCTCGTTCTTGACATCACTTACTATCTGACCGTCAAACAGGTCAATTGTCCTCTGGGCCTGTGCCGCATCCTTCTGGGAGTGGGTCACCATCACGATAGTCGTACCCTCAGCATTCAGTTCCTTCAGGAGATCCATCACTTCCTTGCCATTCTTGGAGTCGAGGTTACCGGTAGGCTCATCCGCAAGGATCAGCTTCGGACCGGCCACTACGGCACGTGCAATCGCGACGCGCTGCTGCTGACCGCCTGAGAGCTGCTGCGGGAAGTGCTGGGCGCGGTGGCTGATGGCCATGCGCTTCATGATCTCCGTGACTTTCTGCTTGCGCTCGGCGGCGGAGATATTCAAATAGCGCAGTGGCAGTTCGATGTTCTCATACACATTGAGTTCATCGATCAGGTTGAAGCTCTGGAACACGAAGCCGATGTTGCCCTTACGGAACTTGGTGCGCTCCTTTTCCTTGAGGCCGCCCACCTCGGTGCCGAGGAGTTCATAGGAGCCGCTGGTGGGATTGTCCAGCAGGCCGAGGATGTTCAACAGCGTAGACTTGCCGCAGCCCGAAGGTCCCATGATAGCGACGAACTCGCCGTCTTTGATTTCGAAGGAAACGCCATTGAGCGCCGTGGTCTCGATTTCTTCCGTGCGGAAGATCTTGGAAAGATTGGTGACTTGTATCATTTTGTTTGAGTTTACACAATTCTCTATTTGACCGACTACCAATCTAATAGTATGCCATACTATTTAACATATTGATATACAACCATATACCGAACAGAAATAGGTGTAAAGACTGTAAAGACCTTTACACAAAGTGTAAAGATGGGTTTACACTTTGTGTTTTCCTGATTTAGGGAGAGATGTTTGCCAAATGTTTGCCAAGTTACAAAAAATACGCTTTCTAGATATCTAGAAAGCGTATTTATGTGCCTCGGGCGGGAATCGAACCCGCACGGCCGTTTCGGGCCAAGGGATTTTCGTACCACTATGGCTTTCGCCACCATTTCTGTTTGTGGTCTGGACTATTCCTTCACCGTGGAGCTAGGCTCTTTAGGTGTGTCGTGTCTAGTCTCTGCACCTTCCTCCTTTCGGAGGCTTGGCTCAAGATTGCCATCGGCTTTACCCGTTATGGTTCCCTTGAATTTACGACATTCTACATCTCTCTTTTCAGAGAGTGCACTCAAATTATGTCTAAGTCCCTCGTGTCTACCATTTCACCACCAAGGCCTATGGGGGATTGCGGGTACAAAGATAATGAGTTTTTTTTGAATAGAAAACCTAGGCCAGCACCTTACCGGCAAGGGCGCCGGTGTGGGTTCCGCCCGACAGGGCCTGAACGCCGTTCACAAAAACGTGCTCGATCCCGGCGGGGAACGTGTGCGGTTTGGCGTAGGTGGCCAGGTCGGCGATGGTTTCCGGGTTGAAAACCGTAATATCGGCGGCATAGCCCGGCAGGAGCAGCCCGCGGTCTTTCAGGCCGATACGCGAAGCCGGGAGGGCGGTGCATTTGTAAATGGCGCTGGACAGGTCCATCAGCCCCTTCTCCCGGACAAGTTGGAAGAAACGGGGGAAGGTCCCATACGACCGCGGATGCGGAAGTTCCTGTCCCAGAACGCCTTCCGGCGAATAGACGCTGCCGTCCGATGCCGGCATGGCCAGGGGATGCCTGTAGATTTTCAGCAGGTTGTCTTCCTTCATGGCAAAGGTGGCCTGGTTCACCTGCAACTCCTCGGAAATGAGCAGATGGCGGATCATTTCCCACTCGTCCTTGCCCGCAATCTGGCAGCACTCCGCCAGGTTCTTTCCGGCAAAGACGGCATTCTCTTTTTTGTTGCATCCGGCCACCAGCACCTGCTGCGCCCCGCCGAACCGCTTCAGGCGGCCATAGGCATATTCCCGGATGCGTTCACAGGCCGCCCGGTCGTTCAGACGCGCGTAAATATCGTCATGGGTCCCGTCCCGCAGTTCGATGGGAATGAACGAGGTGAACCCGGTGGCGAACGCGGTGTAAGGATACCGGTCTACCGCGATGTCGATCCCTTCGGCCTTGGCCGCATCGATCTTCTGCAGCATCCGGTCCAATTTGTCGAAATTGGCCGGATTCTGTGCTTTCAGGTGGGAGATTTCCAGGCGGGCGCCGGAGTGGCGCGCGGCCTCGATGGCCTCGTCCATGGCCTCCAGCACGTGGTCGTCCTCATTGCGCATGTGGATGGCATAGAGGGCGTTGTGGCGGGCCACCACCTGGTTCAGAGCGATCATTTCCCGCGTGTCGCAATAGCAGCCGGGGGCATATTCCAGGCCGTAGGAAAGGCCCACGCAGCCTTGCGACAGCTGCTGGTCCAGCAGGTTGCACATTTGCTCCAGCTGGTCGTCCGAGGCCATGACATTATACGGGCCCACAATGGCTTCGCGGATGTTTCCGTGTCCCGCCAGCGACGCGTAGTTGATGCCGATGCCCTGCTCGTCCAAAGCCTGGAAAAAGCTTTCCGCGTCCTTCCAGGGCGCGTCCCCGGTGAAGGGGCAATAGCCACAGTTCCCGCCCACCTCGCTGGTGATGCCCTGGAAAATGCGGCTGTCGCCCTTGGGCGCATCGAACAGGTTGGTATCGGTATGGGAATGCACGTCGACAAACCCGGGCGATACGGCCAGCCCGTCTGCCTCCAGCACCAGGTCGGCGCTGCTGCCCAGATCCGTTCCGATGGCGGCGATTTTCCCGTCGCGCAGGGCGATGTCTCCCCGCACCGGCGGTTTTCCGTCTCCGGCATATATCCAGCCGTGTTTGATGAGGGTGTCGAAGCGACTCCGCACCCGGCAGGAACCCGGTCCCAGCAGCGAGAGCGCCGCGGCTCCCAGGAAGGAGGATTTCAGGAATGATCGTCGGTCCATAGGGCGAAAAGGCATTGGTTTCCCCAAAGATACAAAAAATGGTGGAATTTACCGCACACAGCCCAAAGTAGCGGTGCTGATGCGGACAGTGGGCGGGAAAATTTCCCGCAGGGCGGCGTGACAGGCGGCCAGGGTGGCGCCTGTGGTGAAAACGTCGTCTATTAACAGGATGTGTCGCAGCCCGGCCAGTCCGGTGTCCCGGGAGGCTTTCGTGCCGATGCGCCGGCGGAGGGAGAAGGCGCCGAGGACGTTGGCCAGCCGGTGCGAGGCGTCCAGGTGCGTCTGGGTGGGTGTCCTCCGGCGGCGGACCAGCAGGTCCAGCATCGGAACGCCCAGACAATCAGCCACTTCCTTCCCGATCACGGCCGCCTGGTTGTAGCCGCGCTGCAGCCGTCGCATCCAATGCAGCGGCACGGGCACCACCGCATCGACCGGCAGGTCCGCGCCACCCATTTTTCCGTACAGGGGCGATGCCGCCAGCCGCTCCCCCAGCATCCGGGCTGCGTAGCGTCCGGTGGGGAAATCGGCCCGATACTTCAGCCGCCGCGTGAGCTGGGAATAGCCGCTGTCGGCCCGATAATAAAACAGGGCCGCGGCATAGGCGTAGGGTTCGTGAGCGGTGTTTTCCGGCTGTGCGGAGGTCAAGCGTGCCTGGATGTGCGCGTTCAGCTGGTCGGCCATGGGGTGATGGGACAGGTCCCAGTTCCAGGTAAGCGGCATCTCCAGGGCACAGGACACGCACATGCAGGTCTCATGAACCCGCAGGGGACGGCCGCAAACCACGCAGGTGCGCGGCAGCAGCACGTCCCCCAAGGCTCTGATGACAGGCCTGATGGAAATAGAAGGCACTAGCAGTAGAGGGCGCCGTTCACGGCGATGACCTGACCGCTGATGTAGGAAGACAGTTCGCTGCCCAGGAAGAGGGCGGCGTTGGCGATGTCTTCGGGCGTACCACCGCGGTGCAGCGGAATCTGCTTCAGGTACTCCTCTTTCACGGCCTCCGGAAGGGCGTTGGTCATGTCGGATACGATGAAGCCCGGGGCGATGGCGTTGGCTCTGATGCCGCGGGCGCCCATCTCCTTGGCCACGGATTTGGCCATGGCAATGAGTCCGGCCTTGGAAGAAGCGTAGTTCACCTGGCCGGGATTGCCCATCTGGCCGGCGATGGAGGCCATGTTGATGATGCTGCCGCTGCGCTGACGAGCCATGATCGGCACAATGGCGTGAATGAAGTTGAAGGCCGATTTCAGGTTCACGGCAATGACCGCATCCCACTGCTGCTCGCTCATGCGCATCACCAGGCCGTCTTTCGTGATACCAGCGTTGTTCACCAGGATGTCGATATGGCCGAATTCCGCGGCAACCTCGGCAACTACCTGCTGCGTCTGCTCAAAGTCGGCCGCATTGGAGGCATAGGCTTTGACCTTGTGGCCAAAAGCCTCGATTTCGGCTACCGTCTGCTGGGCGGCTTCATTGATAACCAGGTCGGTGAAGGCGACGTCTGCGCCTTCGGCTGCATACTTGAGGGCAATCGCTTTTCCGATGCCACGGGCCGCTCCGGTAATGAGGGCGACCTTTCCGTCTAAAAGTCCCATATGTCAAAAAATTTTATCATTCAATTTTGCCAATCGGCAGGATCGGTACCGCAAAAATAACCTGATTCTGTGAACAGGCCAAATTTTATTGGCGAAATCTTCCCCTTTGTGGCGAAATAATGGTTATCTTTGCAGTCTTAAATTGCAAAGGGATGAAGAATGTGAGAAACCTGTCTCTCGCCCCGCAGGGAGAAGTCAAAATTGCCTGGGTTCGCCGGCACATGCCGCTGCTGGCTGCCATCGAAGCAGAATTCCGCCGGACGAAGCCTTTTCAGGGCCTTCGTATCGCCTTGAGCGTTCACATGGAGGCCAAGACGGCCCATCTGTGTGAGGTTTTGGCGGCCGGAGGGGCCGAAATGTGGGCCACCGGTTGCAATCCCCTCAGCACGCAGGACGACGTGGCCGCCGCCCTGGCCGCCCAGGGCATGCATGTGTTCGCCCTGCACGGCGCCTCGGCCGAAGAGTATCAGGACTGCATCCGTGCCGTGATCGCAGCCGGTCCGAACCTGATCATCGACGACGGAGGAGACTTGGTGAACATGATTCATACCGAATACCGGCACCTGCTGCCGGACGTGATCGGCGGTTGTGAGGAGACCACCACCGGTATCCACCGCCTGCGCACCCTGGATCGCGAGCACGCATTGGAATTCCCGATGATGCTGGTGAACGATGCCGCCTGCAAGCACTTCTTCGACAACCGGTACGGAACCGGCCAGAGCGTCTGGAACGGGATCAACCGGACCACGAACCTGATTGTTGCGGGAAAAGATGTCGTGGTGGCGGGTTATGGCTGGTGCGGAAAAGGCATCGCCATGCGGGCCAAGGGACTGGGCGCCCGCGTCATCGTGACGGAGGTGGATCCGGTCAAGGCCATGGAGGCCGTGATGGATGGTTTCCGGGTGATGACCATGGACGCGGCCGCCCCGCTGGGAGACCTCTTCATTACCGCGACCGGATGCGAAGGTGTCATTACCGAGAAGCATTTCGCGATGATGAAAGACGGCGCCATCTGTTGCAACGCAGGCCACTTCGACGTGGAGGTGGATATTGCCTGGCTGAAACAACATGCTGTCAACCAGGTGGTTGCGCGTGAGAATATTGACGACTACACCCTCCCGGACGGGAAACATATCTACATCCTGGGCGAGGGCCGGCTGGTGAACCTGGCGGCGGGAGACGGCCATCCGGCCGAAATCATGGACATGTCGTTCGCCATCCAGGCGCTCAGCGCGGAGTGGATGGCAACCACCCGTCCCGCACGCGTCAAGGGAGCCATGCTGCACGATGTTCCGCCGGAAATCGACCGGCGCGTGGCGCAGATGAAACTGGCCGCCTGGGGGGTGACCATCGACACGCTGACCCCTGAACAGCACCGGTACATTTTTGGATTTTAAATTTTTTACGATATGCCCCTTATTCCCATCTATACCTGGACGAAAGGTGTCAGAAAAGTAGAATTGAGCAGGCAGTCTTTCCGGAAACTTCCCTGGTCTCAGGGCGTTATCCTGCTCGCCTGTGTCATCGTAGCCATGTTGCTGGCGAACCTCCCGTTTACCCGGGATGCCTATCATAGTATCTTGGAAACCAGCCTGACCATTACGACGTCGACTCCCGGCGGCGGCGGTTTCTCTTTCCCACGTGAGATGACGGTGGAGAAGTTTATCAATGACATCCTCATGGTGGTGTTCTTCTTTACCGTGGGCCTGGAGATCAAACGCGAGGTGGTTTATGGGGAACTGAGCACCCCGCAAAAGGCCATTATGCCGGTCATCGCAGCCTTTGGCGGCGTGGTGATGCCGGCCATTATCTATGCGGTCATCAACCACGGGACCGGAGCGTCCAGCGGCTGGGGCATCCCCACGGCTACGGATATCGCTTTTGCGGTGGGCATCCTGTCCGTCCTGGGCGACAAAGTGCCTGTTTCGCTGAAGGTCTTCCTGACGGCCCTGGCCATTGCAGACGACCTGGTGGCCATCCTGGTGGTGGCGCTTTTCTACGGCGGCAAGATCAATTTCTTCCTGCTGGCGATAGCCATCGTGCTGATCCTGCTGGTCATGTTGCTCAATAAACTGGGGGAAAAGCGGCCCTTCTTCTATTTCCTCCCGGCCATCTTCATTTGGGTGCTGTTCTATTATTCCGGCATCCATGCCACCATGTCCGGTGTGGTGATGGCCTTCCTGATGCCCATGAAGCCCCGTTATTCCAAGGCCTATTATTACCATAAGCGCGATCGGTTCCGCCGCCTGCTCGAGCAATACGACGCGATTCCGGAATCCTGCGGGTTCCCCAATGGTCCGCAGCGTCATGTCCTGCGTCAGTTGAGCAGGACGTCCAAGAACTGTATCGGCCTGAGCTATCGTCTGGAACACAACCTGAATCCGTGGGTAAACTTCTGCATCATGCCCATCTTCGCCCTGGCCAATGCGGGGGTGACCATCCCGAGCCTGGAGTATTTCAACATCACCCAGTTTTCGCCCGAACTGGGCAGCGTGAGCATGGGCGTTTTCCTGGGTTTGCTGCTGGGTAAACCCCTGGGCATTACCCTGGCCAGTTTCCTGGCGGTCAAGACCAAGGTGGGCGCCATGCCCGCCAATGCCTCCTGGAAGATGCTCTTTGCGGTGGCCTGCCTGGGTGGTATCGGGTTTACGATGTCCATCTTCGTAGATACCCTGTCCTTCGGCGAGCTGTTGCCGGAAGTGACTGCGCGCCTGCGCGATATGGGCAAGGTGGCCGTGCTGATGGGCTCGGTTTGCGCGGGCCTGCTGGGCAGCGGACTCATCCATCTCGTTCATAAAATCGAAAAGGCATAATCATGTTTGCAAAAGAAATCTATATCGCCCGCCGGGCCCGTTTGCTCTCCGATATGGTGGCCGCCGGAGAAAAAGGAATCGTCCTCTTCCTGGGCAACGCCGAGGCTCCGGCACAATATAAGGATAACTGCTATAAATGGCGTCAGGATTCTTCCTGGCTGTATTTCTTCGGTCTGGACGAGCCGCTTTACGGAGCCGTGCTGGATCTGGAAAGCGGTGAACAGACGCTCTTTGCAGACGATGTGGAGATTGGCGATATCATCTGGATGGGGCCGCAGCCCACGGTTTTGTCGCGGGCCGAATCGGTCGGGATCCGGCGGGCGGTCCCGTACGGGGAACTGGACACGGTGGTGGCGAAGGCCCTGCGGGCCGGCCGCCCGGTGCATTTCCTGCCGCCGAGCCGCTACTACAACACCCTGAAGCTGGCGGCGCTCACCGGCGGTGCCAAGCCTTCCGAGGCCCTTGTGCGGGCGGTCATCGCCCAGCGGCTGGTGAAGGAGGACTGCGAGATTGCGGCGATCGATGCCGCCTGCGACCTGGGTTACGAGATGCATACCGTGGCCCGCGACGCCATCCGGACGGGCATCGTGGAGCAGGAAATCGTGGGCAAGATGGAGGGACTGACCCTCTCGAAAGGCTGGGGCGTCTCCTTCCCGACCATCCTGACCCAGCATGGCGAGACCCTGCACAACCACCTGCACGACAAGATCATCGAGCCGGGTAAACTGATGGTGATCGATGCCGGCGCCGAGTCCAACGAGCACTACGCGTCCGACTTTACGCGCACCTACCCGACTGGGGGGCGCTATACGCCGCGCCAGCGGGATATCTACCAGATTGTATGCGATTGCAACAACTTTGCATTCAGCCAGATACGTCCGGGCGTGGCCTATCGTGACGTGCATCTTTCCACGGTACGGCTCATGCTGGAGCGCCTGAAGGACCTGGACCTGGTCCGCGGCGACGTGGACGCCATGGTAGCGGAAGGCATCGGCGGCCTCTTCATGCCCCACGGCCTGGGTCACAACATGGGGCTTGACGTGCACGATATGGAAGACCTGGGCGAGAATCTGGTGGGCTATGATCCGGATCAGAAACGTGCCTCCCAGCTGGGACTGGGCAGCCTGCGGATGGCCCGGAAACTCGTTCCCGGCCATGTGATTACCGACGAGCCGGGCATCTACTTTATCCCGGCCCTCATGCAGAAATTCAAAGACGAAGGCCTGGACAAGGGCTTTGTCCATTTTGCCAAGCTGGAAACCTATTCCGATTTCGGCGGCATCCGCCTGGAAGATGACGTGCTGGTTACCGCAGACGGCGCCCGCCGCCTGGGCCGGCAGCGCCTGCCCATCGAACCGGACGAGGTGGAAGCGGCTATGACCCGCTTATAGGGTTTCGCGATAGCGTCGCCAGCCGAAAATCATCACGGCCAGGAAGCAAACCAGCGGCAGACAGAAACTGACGTTGACCGCGGGGTGTCCCGCCACGGTTCCCAGATCGATGATGGAACCCTGAAGCGGCGGCAGGAGCGCCCCGCCCACGATGGCCATCACCAGGAAGGCGGCGCCCAGCTGGCTGTCTTCCGGGGCTACATCTTCCAGGGCAATGCCATAGATGGTGGGGAACATCAGCGACATGAAGGCACTGATGGCCACCAGGCATCCGAGCCCCAGCGGTCCCACAAAGACAATCGTTCCCACCGTGCACAGGGCCGCCAGCGCGCCGAAAATGGCCAGCAGTTTGTGTGAATTCACATACTTCATGAGGCCGGTGGCGATAAAGCGGAAGCACAGGAACATGCCCATGGCGATGATGTTGTATTTCTGGGCCGTGGCCTTGTCAATGCCCAGGTTGTCGGCATACTGGATGATGAAGGTCCAGACCATGATCTGGGCACCCACGTAAAATACCTGGGCCAGGACGCCCTCGCGGTAGGCTACGTTGTGCCACAGGCGGCTCAGCGTTCCTTTTTTGTGCATGCCGGAACCGGCGGTTTTGGGCATCTTCGTTACGGCGATGACCAGCAGTACCAGCAAGACGACCACCCCCAGCGCCACGTAGGCATTGCGGATGGCGGCCAGGTCGTGTACGCGCATCGCTGCCTTTTCCACCTCCGGGAGGGTATCGAACACCAGTTTTCCGGACGCATCGCGGCACTGGTCGCTCAACAGGCTGGGCAGCACCACCCAGGACGCAACGGCCATGCCGGCCAGCGAGCCCATGGGGTTGAAGGACTGGGCCAGGTTCAGCCGTCGGGTGGAGGTGTCTTTGCCGCCCAGGGAAAGGATGAACGGATTGGCAGTGGTCTCCAGGAACGCCAGGCCGAAGGTGAGGATGTACAGCGAGAAGCAGAAGAACGTGAAACTCTGCCGCGCTGCCGCCGGAATGAAGAGGAAGGCGCCTATGGCGTAGAGCGACAATCCCAGCAGGATGCCGCTCTTATAGCTGTATCGCCGGATGAACAGGGCTGCGGGAACGGCCATGGTGGCGTATCCGCCGTAAAAGGCGAACTGGATGAGCGAGGCCTTGGCGGCCGACAGCTCCATGATGGTCTGGAATCCGGCCACCATGGGGTTGGTAATGTCATTCGCAAAGCCCCACAGGGCGAACAGCGAGGTAATGAGGACGAACGGCAGCAGGAACTGCCGTTCGACCAGTTTTGATTGCGTTTTCATTATTTATAAAGCGGTCCGAAATTGGCACAGGCACGGTAGTCGGCGCCCTCTTTGTCCATACCGAAGGCGTTCCAGGCAGCCGGGCGGAAAATCTTCTCTTCCGGCACGTTGTGCATGCACACCGGGATGCGCAGGATGGAAGCCAGGGTGATGAGGTCGGCACCGATGTGGCCGTAGGAGATGGCTCCGTGGTTGGCGCCCCAGTTGTTCATCACGCTATAGACATCCTTGAAGCAGTCTTTGGCAGGATCCAGGCGCGGGACGAACCAGGTGGTGGGCCAGGTGGGGTCGGTGCGTTTGTCCAGGACATCGTGCATGTGCTGCGGGAGTTCGGCCGTCCAGCCTTCCGCAATCTGCAGGACCGGGCCCAGGCCGTCCACCAGGTTGAGGCGCAGCATGGTCATGGGCATGCCGCCGCGGGTGACGAAGTGGGCGGAATAGCCGCCGCCGCGGAAGTAGTCGCGGTCTGCCGGCATCCAGTTCGTGGCCTTGAGGCAGGCTTCCACGTCTTTCTGGTCCATGTTCCACGGCTCCTTGATGGTGGGGCCGCCTTTCGCATCGCTCATGGCACCGGTGGCGTCCAGCGTGGTGGCGCCGGAGTTGATCAGGTGGATGAATCCGCCCGCCGCAACGCCCGTGGGGGCTTCGCCCGTTACGCGTTTCACGGCTTCGGGGCTCCAGTAGGTGCGCACGTCGCTGAACATCATGCCGCGGTTGGACAGCAGGTGGCCGAAGAGCATGGCCAGGCCGTTCATGGCGTCGTTCTCGGTAGCCAGGATGTACGGCTCGCGGATGCCGTTCCAGTCGAACGAGGAGCACATCAGGCTCTCAGGGAAGTCGAAGTTGGGCTTGTAGTCGGTCCACTGGCGCTGTCCCTGCACGCCGCCGGCAATGGCATTGTGGCCCAGGGCCTCTTCCTTGTAACCCATTTCCAGCAGTTTGGGATTGCCGTACATGAGGTCGCGGATGATCATCATGTTCTTCACGGTGAACTCCCAGTCGGCGTCCTTCTCTGCGCGGTTCTTGCCCTTGCCCTTGCCGTTGAAGGTGGTCATGGGCGTGCCCGGGAAGAGCGGACGGTCCTCGTTGTAGTCATGGCCTTCCTGCGGTTTGCAGTATTTCTCTACCCACGCCATGGCTTTCTGGAACTCCTCGGGGTCGAAGATGCCAAAGTCCACGCGGCGCAGGATTTCTACGAGCGATACGTACTCGGCCCGCATGCCCAGATATTTCTGGAGGAAGTCCGCATCCACGATGGAACCGGCGATGCCCATGCAGGTGTTGCCCATGGAAAGATAGCTCTTGCCGCGCATGGTGGCCGTGGCCTGGGCGGCGCGGGCGAAGCGGAGGATCTTCTCGGCCACGTCGACGGGGATGGTGTTGTCGTTGAGGTCCTGGACATCGTGGCCGTAAATGCCGAAGGCCGGCAGGCCCTTCTGGGCGTGGGCGGCTAGGACGGCGGCCAGATAGACCGCACCCGGGCGTTCGGTGCCGTTGAAGCCCCAGACGGCCTTGGGCCAGTGGGGATTCATGTCCATGGTCTCGGAGCCATAGCACCAGCAGGACGTTACGGTAATGGTACTGCCGACGCCGGCGCGCTCGAACTGCTCCTCGCAGGCGGCCGCCTCGGCCACGCGGCCGATGGTCGTGTTGGAAATGACGCATTCTACGGGACTTCCGTCTCCGTTGCGCAGGTTGGATGAAATCAAATCGGCCACAGCATGTGCCAGGGCCATGGTTTTCTCTTCCAGTGCTTCACGCACACCACCCTGACGGCCGTCAATGGTGGGGCGGATACCAATTTTGGGATACTTGTTCATATGTTTCAGTGATTATAAATTATCGGGTTATAGCGCTGCCGCCGCCCAGGTAGAGCGGACGGCCTTCGGGTTGGGACGGATGCAGGACGTCATGGGTGGCTTTGGTCCATTCCTTTTTCACCTCGAGCGGGGCCTGCAGGCTTGCCTGGGCCACGTTCTCGCCCACGGCCAGGGTGTAAGTGCCCGCAGGGGTCACCCAGGCGCTGCGGCCTTCATCGAAATAGGCCAGGTCGGCCGGTGTGAGCGATATCCGGACTGTCTCAGCCTGTCCGGGCGCCAGTTCCCCGGTCTTGGCAAAGCCGCGCAGTTCGCACACGGGATAATTGCCCGCCGCAGCCGGGGCGGTATAGAGTTGCACCACCTGTTTTCCGGGCACGTTGCCGGTATTGGTGACGGTTACGCTCACGGTCCATCCGCCCTTGGCGGCAGTAACCTGTAAATCGTCCATCGCAAACGTCGTATAGCTGAGTCCGTATCCGAACGGATAGGAAACCGGTACGTCGAAGGTACTGTAGTACCGGTAGCCGATATAAATGTCTTCCAGGTAGTCGGTCCAGTCGATATTGGGCTGGTCGTACCACCGCTGACCTTTTTTGTGGTGCCACCAGGAGGCGTTTTTGCGCTCCGGAACGTGCACCTGCGGGAAGTTCTGGGACGGCACGTCGGCATACCGGACGGGCCAGCTCATGGGCAGGCGGCCCGAAGGGTTCACCGCGCCGGTAAGCACGTCGGCGATGGCGTATCCGGCTTCCTGTCCGGGCTGCCAGGCCAGAAGGATGGCGTCGGGGAGGTCCTTCCACGAGGCGGTTTCGATGACGCCGGTCGTGTTGAGCACCACCACCACCTTCTTTCCGGCGGCGTGGAAGACCGTGCAGACATCCGTCAGCAGGGTGCGTTCCGCATCGGTCAGTTCAAAATCGCCCGGTTCGGCCAGCCGGTCCTTGCCTTCGCCCGCCTGGCGGAGCAGGGTGATAACGGCCGCATCAGCCTCGACGGCCGCCCGCTTTGCGGCTGCAAGCGCGTCTTTTTCAGGGAGTTCGTTATAAGGGACCTCGCCGAACCACCAGCCGCGCCATTCGTTGATGGGGGCGGTGCGCTCTTCTTCAGCCGCCACGAAGGGCAGGTAGGCTTCCTGTGCCGCCGCGGAAAGTCGGAGGCCCGCCGCCTGCAGGCCGTCCACCAGGTTGATGCAGTGGGCGGCGTTGACGTCGCCCGCACCGGTACCGCCGGCAATGAGTTTATAGGAGTTGGCTCCGAAGACCGCCACGGTGGCGTCTTTAGCCAGCGGGAGGGTGGCGCCGCGGTTCTCCAGCAATACCATGCCCTGCCCCGCCGCCTGGCGGGAAAGGGATGCGTGGGCCTCCAGATCAGGATTGTTGGAGAAAGCGTAGCCCTTGAAGCGGGGCGTCTTCACAATCATTTCCAGCACCTTCGTTACGCCTTCGTCCAGGGCCTTGCGGTTTACGGAGCCGTCTGCGATGCCCTTCACCAGTTCCTGGTACTGTTCTTCCGTTCCCGGTGCAATAAAAGGGTTCCCGGCATTGATCTGGTCGACCACGCTGTTGCCGCCGCCCCAGTCGGTGATAACCAGGCCTTTATAGCCCCATTCGCCCAGCAGGATGTCCCGCAGCAGTTCCGGGTGCTCGGAAGTATATTTTCCGTTGAGGTAGTTGTACGAAGTCATGACCGTCCAGGGTTCGCTTTCCCGGAAGGTGATTTCGAAATTCTTCAGATACAGCTCCCGCAACGCCCGCACGCTCACGCGCGAGTCGTTGCTGAGCCGGTTGATTTCCTGGTTGTTGGCCGCAAAGTGCTTGACCGATGTGCCCACGCCCTGGCTCTGGACGCCGCGCACGTAGGCCGCCGCCATTTTGCCCGCCAGCACGGGATCCTCCGAGAAATACTCGAAATTGCGGCCGCAGAGGGGGTTGCGGTGCAGGTTCTCGCCGGGAGCCAGCAGCACGTCCACCCCGTATTCGCGCACCTCATTGCCGATGGCCGCGCACACTTCCTCTACCAGTGCGGGGTCCCAGGTGGCCGCCAGGAGCGAGCCGATGGGGAAGGCCGTGCAGTAATAGGTGCGGTCCTCGCCCTCGCGGTGGTCGGCGATGCGCAGGCCGGCGGGACCGTCGGCAAACACGATGGAGGGAATGCCCAGACGGGAAATGGGGAAGGTGAATCCGCCGCAGCCGGGCACCATGTCCTTGTAGGCGGCGATATCCAGCATCTGCGTGCTGTCGCTCGGATTCTGGTGGTTGGCCCCGATCAGCAGGTGTGCCTTTTCCTCATCGGTCATTGCGTTGACAATCTTCGGAATATTGTTTTCCGTTAGCAGAAGCGGTTTTTTTCCGCAGGAAGGAAGAATGGCCAGCGTTGCCAGCAGGGGCATCAGGATTCTTTTCATATCATTCGTGATCAGTCCTACAAATATAGCTTTTTCCTGCGGCTTTGTCAAGAGGAATAGCATCATGGAGCCACAATTATATGTATATTTGTCCTCGTTATGCGAAGGATAAGATTTGTATTATGGGGACTTTTGGTGGCGTGTTGCGCTAGCTGCCCCGACGCCTTTTCCCGGAATAAGAAGGGGGAGGACGGGCCGCGTGTGGTGTTTATCGGAGACAGCATTACCGATGGCAACTGGGGCTGTGTCTATCACTACAAAAAAACCTCTGCCGAACGGAGCCGGACAGACCTGAACCATATTTATGGGCATACGTACATGTCGCTCGTGGCCACGTGGTACGAAACGCGGCACCCGCGTGCGGGCTATCAGTTCTACAACCGCGGATTCAGCGGCCACAAACTGACCGATCTGGCCCATCGCTGGCAGGAGGATGTGCTGGATCTGCATCCCGATGTCCTGTCCGTCCTCGTGGGGGTAAACGACATCTACGATTATGTGGAGAACGGCGATGGGGCGGAGTTTGATTTCGCGGCCTGGAAGGAGCTGTATAAGAGCCTGTTACTGCAAGTCCGGGCACAAAACCCCGGGGTGAAGCTGGTGCTTTGCACGCCGTTTGTCGCCCGGCAGGGCGCCCTGGGGGAGAAGCCGGATTATGCCCGGCGGGAAGAACTGACGAAGCGTCTGGCCGTCCTTGTCCGTGAACTGGCAAAAGAAACGGGTGCCGGGTTGGTTCCCTTCGACACCCTGTTTGAAAAACTTATCCGCCGGCAACCCCGTCCTTCCTATTGGATTTGGGACGGGATCCATCCGACTCCCGCCGGGCATAGAAAAATGGCGGAGTGTTGGCTCCGCCATGTCCGTTTGTGATTATAAAACTTTGGTAATCTTGTCGTTCAGATAACCGTCTGCCGGAGCCTCTTCCAACGATTGGAAAGACTCCCGGGTATCGCGCAGGATCCCGCCCAGGCCTTTTCCGGAGGTGCCTCCGTTCGTTTTGAGGTGCTCTCCGCAGATGGCCAGGTCCCAGTCGGTGCGTGCCGCCCAGGTGGCGTCTTCCTGTTCATCGGCAAAGGTGCTCTGGCCCACCACGTCTCCGGTTTCAAAGGAAAAATAGGTCCATTTGTCGGCAGAAAGACCGTTGAGGGTGCATTCCCCCTGCAAAAGGGGCGTTCCTTCCGACTTTCCGTCCCGGCAGGCCCCCACCAACAGCAAAGCTGTCAGGATATAGATTAATTTTCTCATTTCAGATTCCTCCCTCCTTCCGGATTGTAAACATATTTGATATGGATGGTACCCGCGGCGCGATCGTAATCGCTCAGGCGTATTTTGGCATATTTCCCGGAAGCGGTGCGTACGACCAGCGGGGCCGACACGGGCTGTTTCGTTTGTGCGGAAATCCATTCCACCGGACTGAAGGACGTCTTTTTCGGCGGGATGGAAGACAAACGGTAGGTGTTGTATCCGGTGTGGAAATCGACCGTACCCTCCTGGCGGGCCTCCTCCATATCAAAGACATGGACCTTCGTATTGCCGGGTCCCTGACGGTAGTCATAGACGGATAAGCCGGTCAGGCGGGCAACGGTCGCTTCTTTGCTGCCCCGTTTGTTGCGTGAAACGGTCAGGAAATAAGCGGGATGATCGTATCCGTCCATTAGCTTGACGACTTTGCTGAAGTCGAAGCCGAATTCGATGTCGTTTGGCCACCAGGCACCCTGCATGGGATGATCCCCTCCCTGATGGTCGGCGATGCTGACCTGTATCTGGTGCGTCGGACGCATATCCGTTTGATTCGGAGCCACTCCGATCTGGAAGGACAGATCGTCCCGGGAGTCACATTCCACCCCCACTTTAAACACGATCTGCGGCTCCTGGTAATACGGATCCACGCTGGTAACAAAATCGGAAAGCAGGTTTTTGGGGGAATGATTGAAATATAACCAATACGGGAGGTAGAATCGGCCCCGGTCGTGCGCATAACTTCCCCATGTGTTGACGACGATAAACGCGCCTTTGGATACTTCGCCGCCCGGTGTGGTGAATTCCACGAGGTCGTCGTATCCGACAATGGTGAGCGCATGGCCGCCGTCTGTTCCCAGTTTGGTCAGGAGCCGGTGGTAGCCGGTGGCGGAAGGGCCGTCATACTGGTTGATGGTCCAGTTCCCGGCATAACCGGAGAAGACGACCAGGCCGCCGGCGCTGCCATTCGTGCCCCGGTTGTAAAGGAATTGCTTCAGGCCGGGAAGGTCCTCCCATTTTTCCAGCGGAATCCTGTCAAAGGTCCTGGCCCGGTAGTGGATGGCGGTGAGGTATTTCTCATAGCCGGTGGCCCATTTGAAAGAGGTGGGTCCGGACTCCGGCCAGTCTTCTTCGGTAATGACGCCATTGTCCGTAGCCAGGGAAAGCCCTTCCCAGCTGAGGGAACCGTTGTCTTTTCCTTCGTTGACAAAATTGTACGTGTACTGGTAGGAAAAGCGGTTGGCCGGAGAGGCAGAGGCATCCCGGTCCAGGAGGCGGTTCATCTCGTAGGTGTACATATAGCCGATGGCCGACGCCTGCGCGCAGGAGCCGCCTTTCTGGTCGATCAGCGGCGGGAAGTACTTGCTAAGGGAATTATCCACGGACTGTGGCAGTTCGGAAGAAACCCGAAGCGCGGATCGCTGGACGATGGGCACCTGTGCACCGGCGCCCAGCGAGCAAATCAGCAGCAGAAGGGGAAGGACCTGTCTCTTTTGCCCAGCCGTTTCTGCGTTTTCAGATTCTCCCGGCGCATGTTGGCCGGCATGGCGGCATCGTCCCGGATCATCTGCTTGAGCGCGGCGACGATTTTGTCCCGGCCGGGCGCGCTGTTGTACCAGCCGAGGGTCTCCAGGGCGACCTGTCGCGCCGAAGCGTCCAGGGTGGTGTCGGCCGCATTGGCCAGCAGCACGGGGATCGCCTTGAGATAGCGGTAATTGCGGAAGGTTCGCATCGCATAGATCCGTTGCATGGGCTTCGCGGAGGAGTCTGCCGCCTTGGCGAGCTCCTGGTCAAGGTGCTCGTGGCCGCGGATCATCGTCAAGGCATCGTCGGCATCCCAATTGATGCGGGCCAGGTCTGGCTGATGGTCATACAACTGCTGGACGGCCCGGACAATGCAGCTGTCCTGACCGGCATCGCCCCGTGCGGAAGCGAAGCGGCAAGCCTGGCGGGCGACCAGTTCGAAGGGGTCCCTGCAGGCGGTCACGATGGCCTCTTCCGCCCGCTCGTCGGCAGCGTCCCGCAGGACCTCGAAGGCGCTGATGCGGACAATCCGGGAAGGATCTTCCCGAAGCAGGCGAAGCGCCTGGCGGGAATCTTTCAGATGCAGGATGCCGGCCGCACGGTCATTGGGGTCGTCCGACCGGAGGTATTTCTGCCATACGGCGGCCTTGTTCCGCCGGCGCAGCAGGTCGTTCGTCAGGACGGCCGCGTGCTTGCGCGCCGCCTTGTCGGCGGGACGGAAGCGGAACGTGGGATCGCCGATGATGTGGCTTTCCAGCAAGGGGAATTCGCGCTGCCACAGACCGATGCGCACCCCCTGGGCCAGGTAGCCGAGCAGGCGGTCTTCCCACTTGTCCTGCAGCACATTGACGGTGTTGCCCTGGACGGCCACACATCGGCCGGGACCGAAAATGTGTACGCCGGCCACATAGCCTTCCGGATTGTGGAAGGAGCCGTTGAAGCAGGCGTTCAGCATGATGACGCGCGGGTTGCTGCGGACCGTGAACAGATCGGACTGGTCAATGTTGGCATTGCGGTTGGCGATGGAATCCTGCACGCGGTACACGGCCAGGAGGGAATCGCTGACAATGGAGCGCGGAAGGTGGAAAACGGAATCCAGGGCGGCATGCAGGAAGGCTTCTTCCTCTGCCGTTCCCTTCCAGCGCCGGTACTGACGGGCCGTTACGCGTTTGAGCAGGGAGAGATTCTCCTGGAAGGTCCGTCCTTCTCCGGTGGGGCTGATGTATTGGGTTTCCGGAGCGCCGTGTTCGGTAAACTGGAAGAAATCGGTTTCTTCGCGCTGCAGTTCCGTAAACAGGTTCCACTTCATTTCCTTCTCCTGATGGAAGTTCAGGAACCGGTTACCGGAGGCCTTGTGGAAGGCTTCGGGGAAGTATTCCCGGTACTGGAGGGGCCGCTGCAGCCAGATATTCATATCTTCGCTGTTGTAGCCGCTTCCGAAAAAGAAGGTGAAATGGTCCAGCGGATCAGCTTCCCGGTGGGCCCGGACCGCTTTGCACAGGTAACCGCGCAGCAGTTCGTCGGGATCCATGCCGGCATCCACCATGCACTGGGGAACCTTGATCCGGCCGGAATAGATGTCGGAATCAATGAAGACCGAGCCTTTTTCCGTGAGCCGGTAATACGAGACGCCCGGGTGTTCGCTGTCCCGGTCAATGAGCTCGAAGTCCAGGTCGAAATCGTCGTAAAACCGATCCGATGCGACGCTTGACTCGAAGGGCGGGAAACGCTGCTCGTTCATCTTGAAGGCGGTGGTCAGCCATTGCGCCTCCCGGACCATGGCAATGGGGATGTTCCCGATGAAGACGACGCCTTCCAGCAGGTTTTTGCGGTCTGCGGCCAGGCGGCGGATTTCGTCGCGGACTTGTTCGGGGGTCTGCCAGTCGGCAGCCAGGATGCGGGCGTCGAGCCCTTCTTCCCGGAGGACGTCGCGATAGGCCTCTACCTCCGTGCGGCAGGCTTCAAAGCTGTGCGCATCGATAAAAATGCCGAATACATTGCGGGCCCGGCCCGTCAGGCAAACGGCGGACAGTATGATCAGGAGCAGGATTTTCTTCATCGCAGATAAACGTTAAGGCGCCCTACGGTACGGGTAATTTCATCCTGAAGGGCGGGATCGTTGGCCTTGTAATCTCGTAATTGACCGGCTATCCAATCGCGGTTGTAGGCGTCGGTGAACCAGCCGAGGGCTTCGGCGACAACCAGGCGGATGTTCAAGGGTTCCGTCTCGTCCATGACCAGCTTGACCAGGTCCGGTGCGAGCTGGGGGTAGGGGTTGTTGCGCAGGATATGCAGCATGGAGGCGCGGCCGCGCGAGCCGTTTCCGTGGCGGGCGATGGCCTCTGCGGCATAATCCCGAAGGCCGATGGCCGAGACCAGGGCCTGGCGCCCGTCGTTCATGCCGGGATGGAGGAAGGATTTGTCGGCCGCATCGAAGGCTTTCAGGAAGGTGCTGTCCGGGAAACAGGCGGAGTTGTTGCAGATATTGAAGGCGACACGCTTGGTGTTGATGTCATGGAAATAGGCATCCAGGACAGCCGGAACATCATCCGGATGTCCTACACGGCAGAGCCAGTAGGCCGCCTTGCGCCGGGTAAACTCATACGGGTCTTCCAGCGCAGCCCGCAGGCCGGCGCGGTAGCTGTCCATGTCGCGGTATTTGAGTTGTGTCAGGGCATTGTAACGCTGCATGTAGCCTTTCCCGTGGCGGACGATGTCCAGCAGGTCGTCATCGGGGGAGATGACGGGGTCCAGGACCTGTTCGCGTGTGGGGCGGAAATGGAAGGCAGGATCCCCGATGACATGGGATTCGAGGATGGCGGTCCGCCGGTGCCATTCACCCACGGTACACCCTTGCGTCAGCAGGCCCAGGTAGGTGCTGGAGGCCTTGTCCTGCAGGACGTTGACGGTATTTCCCAGGCTCACGACGGCATTGCCGTCAGAGAAGATATACCGCGAGGCGATATTGTCCTCCTCGCGGAAGTCGCCGTTGTAGCAGGCGTCGAAAATATACATCCGGGCATTCGGTTTGGCGGCCCAGACATCTTCGAGCACAATACCCAGGCGAAGGTCCGCCAGCGAGTCGGCCTTTACCACTTCCGGATCGAAGGTGTCGGCCACCCAGGTGGTGTCCAGGTCATGCTGCCGCATGATCTCGGCCATGGCTGCAGCGGGCTCGGCCCCGAAACGGACCTTGCGACGCACGGCGTTGCGGGCCTGCAGCTTGGCGGCGGCATAGTATTCGTCGTCACAGGTGGCCGGAGGCGTTCCCTGGATCCATTGGCGCTCGGGCGTGCCGTGGCAGTGGAAGAGCACCAGGTCCAGGTCGTCGCGCCGGCATTCCTTCAGCACGATATCTTTCATGTAGGGGTACTGGTAGAAAACGAAGAAGGTGGCGCCGTCTATGTCGTGGAAGGCACCGGGAACCTGTTCGGCCAGGGTGACCGCTTCGTCTTTCCAGGCAATCATGCTGTCCGAGAAAGAACCTTCCCCGGTGTAGGACATGACGCGGTCCAGTTCGTTCTCTTCGGCGCGGAGGCGAACCAGTTTGGTCAGGTATTTGGACAGTTCCGTATAACGGTCCTGAAATTTGTCGGAAGGATGGATGCGGCCCGAAAAAATGTCACAGGAGATTTCCTGCGGGGATTCAGGGGCCAGTTCATAATAGAAAAACCGGGTTTCCACGCTGTCGCGTCCGACGGGGCGGAACACCAGGTCGAAGTCATCATAGAAGCGGTCCGACGGAACGGAGGAATCCCGCATCGGGAAGTTCTGCTCGTCCATTTTGAAGGCCGAGGTCAGATGCTGTGCCTTGCGGATCATCGGGACGGGGATGTTCCCGATGAAAACCGTTCCGGCCAGGGCGCGGGAAGCGTGCCAGGAGCGAAGGGAATCGCGCACGGCTTCGGGCGTTTCCCAGGGGCCGGCGGCTACAAAAGCCTCCAGTCCGTCTGCACGGACAGAGGCGGCATAGGCCTCGATCTGAGGCCCGCAATGCGTATAGGAATCTGCATCCACTACGATGGCGAAACTCTGTGCATGCAGCAGGGGGGCACCCCATAGCAGATTCAGCAGGATGATCAGTCTCTTCATCATTAAAAGAAAATATCAAAGGAAAGCGCGGCGGAAAAACGGGATCCTTCGCCGGAAAGGGCCTTTTTGAAACCGCCCTCGAGACCCAGGTTAAAGCAGGTTTTCCGGTGAGTCAGGCTCCAGGTCGCCGACGCACGGACCTGTGCGCAGTCGGCGGAGTAGAAGGCGATATCTTCCTGATACAAGCCGATGGCCGGGGAGTCGGTTTTGACGCCGCCATATACATATTCCCCGTTCAGGCTCTTGTCATAGCCTATGCCGGCCCGGGCATACAGGGAACTCTTTCTCACAGAGAAGCGGCGGGATGCGAACGCTTCTGCACCCAGCCGGGTCCAGTTGAAGGAGGAGGCGGGCAGGAGATACGCGTCGGATTCATTTGCAAAATGGACACGACCGCCGGTACTCCAGACGTACGAAAGACCGTTCAGGCCGAAGAGGTGGTCGTATTCGAGCGATGCTTCCATGCGGTCGTAATCGCTCATGTGATTGGTGGCGATGGTGATCCACTGCTGGTTGAAGGCCGCGTCGTCCAGCTGTTGGACCTTTTCGATGCCATCCGTAGCCCGATAGAAGGCTTTTGCCTGCAGGCGGTTGGCTTTTTCTCCCCACAGGAGGAGCGCGGAAGCGTCGATGCGCAGGGTTTCCGTCCGGCCCTTGCTTTCCGGCAGGGATTTCTTGTGCTCCACTTCCGTGGAACCCATCAGGCCTCGCAGTTCGGCGCGGAGGGCGAAATCGCCCTCGTAGGCATAGTGCAGGGCGCCGCCATACAGATAACGGGTGTAATAATACTCCTTGAGGCCGTTGTTGCCGCCCACATAGGAATTGTTGACTTCACCCAGTCCCAGGGTGCAGACGGTTTTCTGGTCGATGCGGTAATTGTTGTTCGACGGGTAGGCCCGTTCATAGTCATACAGGAAGAGGAACGAGACGCCGAACAGGTGCGCCTGAGCCGGTTTCCAGGCCAGCGAGGGACGGATGTCGATATCCATCACATAGGTCTCGCTGCGCGGATCCTTCTGCTTGGCGCCCACTTTGTCGATATAATGCACATCCAGGCCCGCTGCCAGCACGGAAGTGAGTGGCAGCGAAGCCCTGACGCGCATGTCATATTCTTGACGGATCCAACGGCTGGGATTGGTGTCCAGGATGTAGTACGGCATGTCATCCGTCGGTTCATACTGGTTTGTGTTGTAGTTGCAGCCGTTGTCGAAGATGTTGCGGAAGGCAAAATCTCCGAGGAGGAAAAGTTTTCCCACCGTGGCGTCGCCGGCCGCTATGGCCGTGATGGACGTGGAACCGGAGGCCTCCCGTGCCGGACGGAATTCTCCTTCCTGCCGGGATCCTTTTACGCCTACAAGACCGAAATGGGGAAGCGGGGAGAAATAAAATGCCGCAGCATTGTCGGTCGCTATCCAGAGTGACCGGCTGTCCATGACTTCACGCTCCTGTGGCGTATAGGAACCCTGTGCCAGGGCGGAGATTCCGCTGAGGCACAGGGATAGAACGATGGGAAATAACTTCTTCATAATTATTTGGTCCAAGTATTCCAGGAAGGAACACCGGCACCGTTGCGACGGACGACCGGCTTGTTGTTGATCTCGAAATCGTTGGTGTTGTTATTGGTGTCCTGATAGACGGCCGTACCGTCTTCACGGGTGTAGGCGACCTTGCGGGAAAGGCTCTTGCCTACATAGGTGGCACCCAGGAACTGGAAGCCGGCATCAATCTCCTTCGGGAGGAACAGACCGCCGTCTTTCAGGCCGTCTTCCTGGTTGGTACGCCACTGGACGGCATCAAGAACGTCGGAACGCAGGATCTCGCGGGCGTCGGTAAAACCACCGTTGGTGCTGGCGATGAAGTTCTCGTTCACGAGGGGCTTGCTGGGTTTGAACAGGACAATGGCATCGTCACCGACGGATACCAGCCACTGGGGCATGGCATAGCCCGTCTCGATGACGCGGCTCATGTTGATGGCCGGGTTGTCGGTAATCACGACACCGTTAAACAGGGTGGTCTGGCCCAGGATGGCCTCGAAATCGGCACCGGTCAGGTTGATGGAACCGCTCTTGCCAAGGGTTTCGGCCGTGTGGTCGGTTGCCCACTGGGCGACGACGATGGACTCGCCGGGTTTGACCGGGTACTGCGTGCCGTCACCGGGAATCTGCCATACGGTCTTGACGAACAGATACTTCTCGGGCTCGGCGATGTCATACTTGTAAATGGTGCTGAAGTCGTAGCTGGCGTAGTTGTTGCTCAGGGTGGTCAGGCACAGGCCGTCGGCATAGACGGTTTCGGTGGAGTTGTTGTAGATCTCCCAGAACTGATCGCGGAAATAGGTGTCATAATCCCCTTCTCCGATTTTGCAGCCGCAGTAGTAGATCTCCTTGAAAACGAGGGCGGACTCTTTGCTGGCGGTCACGGCAACGGCGACGTTGGCGTCGTCGGTGGCGTTCACGGAAGATTGGGAGCCGCTATACACATACTGACGTCCGTCGGAGACGACAACGGCATTGACCTCTACGGAATAGATACCGGGAACGAGTTCGGCAAAGGAAGCCTTGCCGTTTTCGGTATTGGCGGTAACAGCCGTCGTGGTGGCGGTGTTGGTTACGGTGACCTTGTAGGAATCGGGTTTTACGAGACCTTGGTCAAGGGAAGACTCATCGACCGTCACATTGATGAGGACGGTCTTGGTGCCGTCTTTCTTGCAGGAAGAGAAAGCGGCGGCAGTTGCGAGGACTGCCAGGATCAACAAGATTTTTTTCATGATAGATTGTTAAGATAGTTAATGATGATTTATTTGATGTTGATTTTCAATTCAAATCCAAAGAACATCGGGATGCCCAGTTCGTGGAAGGCGCCGGACTTTTCGTAACGGTCCGACGGCCGGCTGTTCAGGAGGTTGTTGACATAGAAGGAAGCCGTCATCACGTCGCTGATTTCCTTGGAGAGGTTCAGGTTGAACAGGAAGTAGGCCGATGTCTTCTCTACCATTTCCCGCGTGGGGTCCGGCGTTTCAAACAGATAGCTGAACTCGGGATCGGTGCGCAGGGCCGGGTCGAAGTCATGCACCTTTCCATCCTTGTAGGAAATGTATTTGACGAACATATCCGGGTTGTTGAAGCTGTCCCATTCGCGACTGAACCAGTCGGCCTGTGCCGTCAGGGTAATGACAAAGCCGATGCGGGGGATGTTGTGCGAGATGCGGAGCGTGGTGACCAGATCCTCATAATGGGAGGTTCTCCGCTCCGGATTGTACACGCCGATATGATGCTCCGGATTGTTTCCGTTGGTGCGGGTCTGGAATGCGTAGGAGGCATTGGTGTACGAGCTGCTGCTCCAGGCTCCGTTCAGGTAGAAAGAGGTCCGGATGGCATCGAACCGGCCCAGATCCACTTCAAACTCGATACCGCGATTAACGGCCTTGATGTTGTTGTACGGCTTGTACACCTCGAAAAAGAGCTGGTAGGGAGAACCCGGGGTAAGGGTCGGTTGCGCTCCGGGGTGCTCGGCCGCCACGACATAGGGCGTATAACGGTACCAGATGAAGGACGGCAGGTCCAGTCCCATCGTGTAGCCGTTTTTCATCAACTCGTCAAAATAGGTGAGGGAAATGTTGAACCGTTTGGCAAGGGTGAAATCCAGTCCGATTTCGGCCTTGCGGTTGCGGGCAATCTCCAGGTCTGGATTCTCGCTGTTGTACACGCTGGTTTTTGCTACGAGCAGGCGCTCCGCTTCCGGACGGGTCTCGCTCATTCCGTTGTAGAGGATGTTGTCAAGATACGCCAGGTTGGGATAGAGATACATCGACGTGGGTGCTTTTGAGGTAATGCCCCATCCGCCGCGAAGCGTCATCCAGGGGAAGATGTCGAAACTGGCGTTCAGGCGGGGAGCCAGAGACGACAGGCCGTTCACCAGGTCGTACCGCGCTCCTGCCGTCACATTGAACTGACGCTCGCCCAGCTGCCAGTGGAAGCTGTCTTCCAGGAAGACACCCAGCTGGTTGATGAAGGGAATGTCGTAGAATGGCCGTTTGCGATAGCCGGAAGAGGCATTGTCGATGTTGCGGAACGGCGGGAAATCATCGTCATAGACCGCTCCCTTTCCCAGGTTGCCGTCGGTTTTGAAATCGATACCGGCCAGCAGGTTGTCGGTGATGCGGTTCCAGGTCTTGGAGAACGTCGCGCTCGCTTTGGCAAATACATTCACCTCCTTGCCGAAAATATCATAGGTATAAAAATAACTATAAGGCAGGATGGCGCCTTTGATCATCTGGTCGGCGGCATTGGTGATTTCGTTCCCGTTCGCATCCAACAGGTGCTGGCCGGGGGTATTCGTATAGACGACGCCGTCTGTCATAGCGGTAGAATACAGGTTCAGGGCATTCGAGGCCGTAGATTCGATGTGCGAGACCTTGTCGTTGAAGCTGCCGGAAACCAGCCAGTCCACGCTCTTGAGCAGGCCCTTGTTGAAAGAGGTGTGCCCGTTGTGGTTCAGGGCAATCCCATAGGTGTCGCCCCACCGCTGGTCGCGTCCGGAAGCATCCGGATTCAGTTCGGCGCGGTCGCGGGCGTAGATGAGCGTCAGGGATGTGTTGGCGGTGGATCGTCCGCTGCCGTCCAGCATCACGGACCAGAGGAATTTGGCATTGGCCCTGCGGTAGGTGTCAAAATCCCGGATGAGTTCTTTCCGGTTATAGGCATAGTCGGCGCTGATATTCAAGTCGCCGGCTTTGGGCGAAAGCCGAAGTCCTTTGGCTGCACTGACCTGATAGATGTTCGGGTTGGTCTTGAAGCGGAGCGTAAGCGGGGAGCGTCCGGCTTTGGATTTTACCAGGACGGCTCCCGAAGTCATGTCTCCGTACTGCGCGGAGGGAATGCCGCGGATCACTTCGACCGATTCGATGTTGTCCGTTGACAGTCCCCGGACATCCACGCCGGTAGAGGCATAGCCGGAAGTGGCTTCATTCTTGACGTAGCCGGAAATGGCCGAGGACAGGAATTGCATGTTGGCATTGTTGGAGACGGGGGCTCCGTCAACGATGATCGCCGTACCCAGGCTGGCCATATTGGTTCCGGCCTTGTTCCGGACGGAAATGGCCTGGGCCTGGTCCAGGCTGGGGTTGGTAATCTGTACGCCGGGGAGCAGGCCCATCAGATCTCCCAGTGAACTGGTTTGCATGTGATCCATGGCCTGGCGGGAAATCTTGGAGGCGGTGCTCTGGCCCGACTCGCTGCGCGTAGCCACCACGGTTACATTTTCCAGGGCAAAGCTGGTCTCCACCATCCGGAAGGATAACGCCAGCTCCTTCCCGGCGGTTGTCACCACCGTCGTGTCGATGGTTTCCATTCCGTAGAAGGAAACCTGCAGCCGGGTTTTGCCGGCAGGGACTCGCGGAAGGAGGAATTCGCCGCGGGCATCCGTCAGGGTATAAACCGCAGAAGGCTGAATGATGACAGTGGCAAAATCGATGGGTTTGCCGGTGGCATCTTGCACTTTTCCCTTGATGGCAGCGGTCTGTCCAAAGCCGCTCCACGATGCCAGAAGGAGTGCCAGAATACTAAGAAATCTTTTCACAGTTGACACAAAACTATCTAACCTTTCGCGACAAATATAATTACTTTTTCCACAAAAAAAAGCAATTCCTTATTTTAAAACGATTCAAAATTACGGGCGTATCGAAAAGCTGAATAAATATGCAAAAAACTGGCCCGAACGACTGTTCAGACCAGTTTTTTGTTGTGTTGCGTGGTCCCTGCCGGATTTGAACCGACGACCCGCTGATTATGAGTCAGCTGCTCTAACCAGCTGAGCTAAGGGACCCGGGCGGTTTACACCTTGATCTCAACCTCGACACCGGAGGGGAGCTCGAGCTTCATCAGCGCGTCCACGGTCTTGGCGTTGGAATCGTCGATGTCCAGCAGACGGCAATAAGCGTCCAGCTCGAACTGCTCGCGGCTCTTCTTGTTGACGAACGTCGAACGGTTCACGGTGAAGATCTTCTTGTTCGTCGGGAGCGGAATGGGACCGTTCACCTTCGCACCGGTAGCCTTCACAGTGTCGACGATCTTCGCAGCAGACTTGTCGACGAGCATGTGGTCGAATGATTTGAGTTTGATTCTGATTTTCTGACTCATATCAATTTACTTTTTAAATTATCTTACTAATCTTCATCGTCATGGAATTGGTATCCGCTCTTCTCGACGATATCCTTGGCCAGGTTGGCCGGGACCTCGGCGTAGTGGTCGAACGTCATCGTGCTCGTTGCGCGTCCGGAAGACAGGGTACGCAGTACCGTCACATAGCCGAACTGCTCTGCGAGCGGAACATAAGCCTTCACGATGCGGGCTCCGTTGGTGGTGGAGTCCATGGCCACGATCTGTCCGCGACGACGGTTCAAGTCGCCCACGATGTCACCCATGTAGTCTTCGGGGGTAACCACCTCCAGGGACATGATGGGTTCCAGCAGGACGGGTTTCGCCTTGCGGGCAGCGTGACGGAAGGCCATGCGGCCGGCCATTTCGAAGGAAAGCTGATCGGAGTCGACCGGGTGATACGAACCATCCAGGACCGTCACCTTGAGGGACTGGACCTCGAAGCCCGCAAGGGGACCGTTGGCCATGGCGGATTCGAAACCCTTCTGGATGCTCGGGATGAACTCCTTGGGGATGTTGCCGCCCTTGACCTGATTGTCGAACTGCAGACCGTTGACGCCTTCGTCGGCGGGTCCGATTTCCACGATGATATCAGCGAATTTACCACGGCCGCCCGTCTGCTTCTTGAAGACTTCGCGGTGCTGGACCGTAGCGGTAATCGCCTCTTTGTAGTTGACCTGGGGAGCGCCCTGATTGATTTCCACGCCGAATTCGCGGCGCAGACGGTCCACGATGATATCCAGATGGAGCTCGCCCATACCGCTGATGACGGTCTGGCCGGTCTCGGCATCGGATTTCACGGTGAAGGTCGGATCTTCCTCGGCCAGTTTGCCAAGGGCGATGCCCAGTTTGTCCAGATCGTTCTGGGTCTTGGGCTCGACGGCGATACCGATCACCGGATCAGGGAATTCCATGGATTCGAGCGTAATGGGCTTGTCCTCGGCGCAGATGGTGTCACCTGTGCGGAGATCCTTGAAGCCGACCGCTGCGCAGATGTCTCCGGCCTCGTCGAACTCGATGGGGTTCTGGTGGTTGGAGTGCATCTGATACAGGCGGGCGACCCTTTCTTTCTTGCCCGTACGCGTGTTAAAGACATAAGAACCGGCATCCAGCCGTCCGGAATACACCCGCATGAAAGCGAGGCGGCCCACATACGGGTCCGTCGCAATCTTGAACACGAGTGCGCAGAACGGTTCTTTTGCGCTGGGTTTGCGCTCCGTTTCCTCGCCGTTGCGCGGGTTGGTACCCTTCACCGAGCCTTTGTCAAGCGGGGACGGGAGATACCGCATCACAGCATCCAGGAGGAACTGTACGCCTTTGTTCTTGAAAGAAGAGCCGCAGCAGGCCGGGACGATCTGCATCGAAATGGTACCCTTGCGCAGGGCCGCGATGATTTCTTCCTCGGTCAGGGAGTCGGGATCCTCGAAATATTTCTCAATCAGGACTTCGTCGCATTCGGCTGCAGCCTCGACCAGTTTGTCGCGCCACAGGGCAACCTCGTCCTTCATGTCCTCGGGAACCTCTTTTACCTCGTAGTTGACGAGCTCTTCGCCAGAGTCATAGTAAATAGCTTTGCGCGAGATCAGGTCCACAATGCCCTGGAACTTGTCTTCTGCACCAATCGGGAGGCAGATGGGAACGGCGGTCGCGCCCAGTTTCTGTTTGATTTCTTCGACACAGGCGAGGAAATCGGCCCCGACGCGGTCCATTTTGTTCACATAGGCAATTTTCGGCACCTTGTACTTATCGGCCTGACGCCAAACGGTTTCCGATTGCGGCTGAACGCGTCCTACCGCACAGAAGGTGGCGATGGTGCCATCCAGCACGCGCAGGGAACGTTCTACCTCTACCGTGAAATCTACGTGTCCGGGAGTGTCGATCAGGTTGATCTGATAGGTCTCGCCGGCGTAGTGCCAGAACGCAGTGGTAGCGGCGGAAGTGATGGTGATACCGCGCTCCTGTTCCTGGACCATCCAGTCCATGGTTGCGGCACCCTCGTGCACTTCACCGATCTTGTGCGTCTTGCCGGTGTAGAAAAGAATCCGTTCGGAAGTCGTCGTCTTGCCGGCATCGATGTGCGCCATGATGCCGATGTTGCGGGTGAGTCTAAGATCTCTGTTTGCCATCTAGCTGTGTGATTAGAAACGGAAATGGGCAAATGCCTTGTTGGCCTCTGCCATTCTGTGCATATCCTCTTTTCTCTTGAATGCACCACCCTCGTTGTTGTAGGCGGCGACGATTTCTGCACACAGCTTTTCTGCCATAGAGTGGCCGGAGCGCTTGCGGGCGAAGGAAATCATGTTCTTCATCGAAAGGGAGACTTTCCGCTCGGGACGCAACTCTGTAGGCACCTGGAAGTTGGCACCGCCGATACGACGACTTTTAACCTCGATCTGAGGGGTCACGTTCTCGAGCGCCTTCCTCCAAATATCTAGAGGAGCCTGGTCAGAATCTTTCATCTTCTCGCCTACCTTGTCAATGGCATCATAGAAAATTGCATACGCGATACTCTTCTTCCCCTGTAACATGAGATTGTTCACGAACCGGGTCACCTCGATGTCGTGAAACTTCGGATCAGGAAGTAGAATTCTCTTTTTAGGCTTCGCTTTTCTCATTTTGAATGAAATTAAAGGTGAAATAATTAGTAAGATTACTTCTTAGATTTCTTCGGCCGCTTGGCACCGTAGAGGGAACGGGACTGAGTCCTGCCATCTACGCCAGCAGTATCCAAAGCTCCTCTAAGGATGTGGTAACGTACACCCGGAAGGTCCTTTACACGACCGCCACGGACCAGCACGATGCTGTGCTCCTGGAGGTTGTGGCCCTCGCCCGGGATGTAGGCATTGACCTCTTTGGCGTTTGACAGACGGACACGCGCTACCTTACGCATAGCGGAGTTCGGCTTCTTAGGCGTCGTCGTGTAAACACGCAGGCAAACGCCACGCTTCTGAGGGCAAGCATCCAGTGCACGGGACTTGCTGTTAACAGCGATGGTCTCGCGCCCTTTGCGAACTAATTGTTGAATAGTGGGCATAAATGTTTGTAAATTATTTATGTATGTTTAAACCCCTTCCGAAAAAGGGGCTGCAAAGATACGAATAAAAATATTAATTAACAAAGTTTTCAACAACTACCTTGCGTCGAAGGCGAAGATGTGGGCTTTGTCGGCACCCCAGGTCTGGTCTATGACGACGCGCAGGGCATCGGCGCTGACGGGCTCGAACCGGACGTGGCGCAGCCGCAGGTAGTTGTCTTTCTCTTCATAGACGGTCTTCCACGCGCCTTTGACACGGGCTTCCAGCCGCCAGGCACGGGCCATCATGGGCGGAACTTCCACCCGTTCGGTCGTCGCCTCCAGTTTGCGCATGCGCTTGCTGCGTACCTTGAAATGGGAATCGAAAATCAGCCGCGCGCCCGAGAGGGTCACCGGTTTTTTCCAGGTATAGACCACCGTTTCCTCGCCGGGGGCCACCCACACGCCGTTGTCGGCCCCGTCCCAGGAGCGGTCGATTCCGTTGCGCAGCACCTCGTTGGCCGCATCGGTCCGGGCCGATAGGGTCAGGCCGGACACCTTGCGCCACCGCCAGGGGAGCATGCAGTCGTCGTCCTCCAGCAGGTCCTGTACCTCGGCGATGTGTTTCGCACGAACCTCGGCGGGTTCAACGCCATGGGCGATGGCGACCGCCGCACCCGTCCCGCAGGCCTGTCCCAGCAGGGCGCAGGTGGCCATGACGCGCGTGGCGCTCAGGCCCATGTGCGTGCAGGAAATGTCGCGGCCGGCGAACATCAGGTTGGGCACGTTCACCGAGTAGAGGCAGTCGAACGGGATGCCGAAATAATCCGGCGTGGCGTATTCCGTGCTGATGCGGCCCTTCTTGTGGAAGGCCTCGGGATCGTGGTCGTCCAGGGTCCAGCCGCCATAGGCAATCACATCCTCGAAATGACCGCCGTCCAGCACATCGTTCTGGTTGAGGATGTGCGGCCCCACGTAGCGGGTGGATTCCCGTTTGCCGGGCAGGGAGCCGATCCAGTCCAGCTCGTAGCCCTTGCAGCGTCCGTCGGGATGGTTTTTCATGTACTCCCAGATGCCGTAGGCAATCTTTTTCAGTTCGCGCTGGATGTCGGGCGCATCGAAAATGGTATCTACCGTGCCGCCGAATTCAATCCACCAGAAATTGTTGTCCTTGGGGTGGTAGATGCGTTTGTAGTTGAACTTTACGCCGGGGATGGTGGATTTGGGCGTGGCGTAGTCAAAGTCTTCGTCCGTGAAATGATAAGCCCAGTCGGGAGCGGTGAAGGGATGGTCCTCGTCGGTCTTGCGCAACTGCAGGAGGATGGAGTTGCCCATGGTGCGGGCGTCGCCGCCTTCATGCAGATAGGACTCGTGGAACTCGTCCGGAAGTTCGCGGCCGCGGCGGAATTTGGCGCCGCTCAGGCGCAGGATGCCGTCGCCCGTGCAGTCCAGGAAGAGTTTGCCGCCCAGGCGGTAGTGGGTGTAGGCATTGGTGTTCCAGGCCTTGACGGCGGCAATGCGTGCCCCGTCCATTTCCACCTCGTCCACGGAGGTGTTCAACAGCAGGGTGATGTTGGGCTCGGAAATGACGGTGGAATAAATGACATCGTCCCAAAGCGTATAGCGCTGGAGGGGGTTGTAGCGGAAGTTCCGCAGCTGCATTTCCTCCAGGATGCCGGCTTCCTGATACTGGTCCTTGAGAACGCCCACAATACCCATCCGGCATTCGCTGGAGGCGTTTCCGCCCAGCACGGGACGGTCCTGCACCAGGATGACGGAGGCGCCGTGACGGGCCGCCGAGACCGCTGCGCAAACGCCGGCCAGGCCGCCGCCGCACACCACGATATCCGCGTTTTTTTCCACGTTGCGGACCACCTGGGAATTCTGTTCCGTGAGCATCTGGGCTTGAACGGAAAGGGGAAGCGCCATCAGGATGATAGCGCAGAACGCTTTGAGAATCCGGTTCATAGACTTATTTTTTTACGTCGGTTTTAATCTGCAGTTCCTCCAGCTGGCTGTCGTCGATGGCCGAAGGGGAATCAATCATCACGTCGCGGCCCTGGTTGTTCTTCGGGAAGGCAATGTAGTCGCGGATGGTATCCTGGCCGCCGAAGAGGGCGCAGACGCGGTCGAAACCGAAGGCGAGGCCGCCGTGGGGCGGTGCGCCGAACTTGAAGGCGTTGATGATGAAGCCGAATTTGTACTCGGCCTCTTCGGGTCCGATGCCCAGTACTTCGAACATGCGTTTCTGCATGTCGGCGTTGTGGATCCGGATGGAGCCGCCGCCCAGTTCGGTACCGTTCAGCACAAAGTCATAGGCATTGGCGCAGACGCGCTCCAGGTCTTCTTTCTTGTCGGAGTAGAACCATTTCTCGTGCTCCGGCTTGGGGGCGGTGAAGGGATGGTGCATGGCGTAGAAGCGCTGGGTTTCGTCGTCCCACTCCAGCAGCGGGAAATCCACGATCCACAGCGGGGCGAACTCCTTGGGGTTCCGCAGACCCAGCCGGTTGCCCATCTCGATACGCAGGACGCCCAGCATGGTCTGCACCTTGCGCAGGTTGCTTCCGGACAGGACCAGCAGCAGCTCGCCGGGTTTGGCTTCGGCCTTGGCGGCGATGCGCGCCAGGTCTTCGGGACCGTAGAATTTGTCCATGGAGCTCTTGAAGGTGCCGTCGGCGTTTACCTTGATATATATAAGGCCTTTGGCGCCCACCTGCGGACGTTTCACCCACTCGGTCAGCTCGTCAAGCTGCTTGCGGGTGTACTCGGCACCGCCCGGGACGGAAATCGCGCCGATATAGGCGGCATCGTCCAGCACGCCGAAGCCTTTTCCCTTGGCCTCGGCGGTGATGTCGTGGATGGTCATGCCGAAGCGGATATCCGGTTTGTCGGAACCGTAGCGGTCCATGGCGTCGTACCAGCTCATGCGCGGGATGGGGTTGGCGATCTCTACGTTCAGCACGTTCTTGAACAGGGTGCGCATCATGCCCTCGAAGGTATTCAGCACGTCCTCCTGCTCCACGAAACTCATCTCGCAGTCAATCTGGGTGAATTCCGGCTGACGGTCGGCGCGCAGGTCCTCGTCGCGGAAGCAGCGTACAATCTGGAAGTAGCGGTCGTATCCCGCTACCATGAGCAGCTGCTTGAAGGTCTGGGGGCTCTGCGGCAGGGCGTAGAACTGGCCGGGATTCATGCGGGAGGGGACCACAAAGTCGCGGGCTCCTTCCGGGGTCGATTTGATGAGGTACGGGGTTTCGATCTCCAGGAACCCATTCGCATCCAGGTAGTTGCGGGTCTCGTGTGCAATCTTGTGACGCAGCATCAGCGCGTTCTTCAGCGGATTGCGGCGCAGGTCCAGGTACCGGTATTTCATGCGGATATCCTCTCCGCCGTCGCTCTCGTCTTCGATGGTGAAGGGCGGGGTGACGCTCTTGTTGAGGATGTTGATGGCGTTCACCTTGATTTCGATGTCGCCCGTATCCATCTTCGGGTTCTTGCTCTGGCGCTCCAGGACTTCGCCGGAAGCCTGGATGACGAATTCACGTCCCAGCGAAGTGGCGGTTTCCACCAATGCGACGGGGGCGTCGGCCTCGACCACCAGCTGCGTGACGCCATAGCGGTCGCGCAGGTCGATGAAGGTCATTCCTCCTAGTTTTCGGGCCTTCTGGACCCATCCGGCCAGCGTTACCTGCCGGCCTTTGTCAGAAATGCGGAGTTCCCCGCATGTGTGTGTGCGATACATATCGATGTTGTTGTTTTTGTCGTTCGGAATCAATCCAACCGACAAAAATACAAAAAATATCGGGATATTATCCTATTAGGAAAATATCGGGATATTATCCTAAAAGGAGGGTAAGGGAGATGAAGTCTTCCACGCTCAGGCGTTCGGGGCGCAGGTCAAAGACCGGGTCGGAAAGGAAGGCGGCCAGGGCGTCGTCGTCCCAGCCCTGCCGCTGGGCCTTGGCCCGGATGAGGGGCTTGAGGGAATTGCGCAGGGTTTTGCGCCGCTGGTTGAAAGCGGTTTTCACCACGGCCTTGAAGAGGCCCTCGTCGCAGCCCAGGCTGGTGCGGGCGTTGCGCCGGAGCCGGATTACCGCGCTCTGGACCTTGGGCGGCGGGGCAAAACAACCCGAACCCACACTCATCACATACTCAATGTCGTACCAGGCCTGCAGCAGGACGGAAAGGATGCCATAGGTCTTGGTGCCGGGCTTCTCGGCGATGCGTTCGGCCACCTCTTTCTGGATCATGCACACCACCTGCGGGATGCGGTCCTTGTAGTCCAGGATGCGGAAGAAAATCTGCGAGGAAATGTTGTAGGGGAAGTTCCCGATGATGCAAAAATCGCCCGGGAAGAACTTCGGGAGGTTCATTTTCAGGAAGTCGGCCTCCAGCAGTCGGCCCGCAAGGCCCGGAAAATGCTGCATCAGGTAGGCCACGCTCTCGGAGTCAATCTCCACCAGTTTCAGGTCGATATCGGTCCGTTCCAGCAGGTATTGGGACAGCACGCCCATGCCCGGTCCGATTTCCAATACCGGCATCGGCACGGAGGCGGCATCGGGCTGCAGGGCGTCCACGATGGCCCGGGCGATGCTTTGGTCGGTCAGGAAATGCTGGCCCAGGGCCTTTTTTGCTCGAACTTCCATACTTACATCTTTCTTTGAACGGAATAGGGAACGCCCAGGGCCTTGACATCCCGGATGAAATCGGCATTGACCGCCACCTGGAACTTCTTGGAGAAGAATTCGATACGGTAATGGGTCACCGGGTCGGTGAGGTAGATGTTCAGGGGGATCAAACCCTTGTGGGCGGTGAGCAGTTTCACCAGTTTCTTCCGGAACTCCTGCGTAAGCATGGGGGTGGTGAGCTGGATGGAGAAACCGCTAAGGAGAGAATCGGACATGTTGCCCAAGAGGGCGATGTCTTTGACTTTCAGGGTATAAGGAGCCGTCTTGCCCTGGGCTTTTTCCTCGGGCCGCAGGCCGAATTTCTCGCCGATTTCTCCTTCGATGAACAGGGCTTCGTGCAGCTGGATCTTCCCCAGGAACTTCTCATGGTCTTTTCCGAAGAGGGCCAGTTCGTAGCTGCCGTTGTAATCTTCCAGCAGGGTGCGCGAGAACGGCCTTCCGGTGCGGGTGGTGAGGTTTTTGGTATCGGTCACCAGACCGGCCACGCTCACTTTTTGCGGGGTTTTCTTGCGCTCGCACTCGGCCACCAGGTCGTTCAGCGAGCTGATGGGACAGGTGGTGAAGGTCTCCAGTTCGAAGGTATATTTGTCCAGCGGATGCGAGGAGATGTACATGCCCACCAGTTCCTTTTCTTTCTGGAGCTTCGCCAGTTCGTCCTCCTCGCCCGACATCGGCGGCATTTCCGGCCGCACGGGCTTCATTTCCTCCATCTCCCCGAAGAGGGAAGATCCGGCATCGATGGTATCGTGGTGGTAGCAATCGGCATAATTGACCAACTCGTCGATGAAGGGGACGTTGTTCTTGCACGGCAGGAAGAACTGGGTGCGGCGGGCGCCGAACGAATCGAACGCTCCCGCGTTGACCAGGGTTTCGAGGGCTTTCCGGTTCATCCCCGGGACGCGTTCCGCAAAATCGAAGATGTCCGCAAACGGACCGTGGGCTTCGCGTTCGGAAATGATGGCATCTACCACATTGGAGCCGAATCCTTTCATGCCGCCCAGGCCGAAACGGATATCGCCGTCCTTGTTCACGGCAAAACGGGCCTCGGATTCGTTCACGTCGGGGCTCAGCACCTTGATGCCGCCCTTCTTGCAGTCGTCCATGATCTCCTTCATTTCCGTCATGTTGGACAACTGGTTGCTCAGGTTGGCCGCCTGGAATTCGGCGGGATAATGCGCTTTCAGCCAGCCGGTCTGGTAGGCTACCCAGGCATAGCAGGTGGCGTGCGATTTGTTGAAGGCATAGGAGGCGAATTTCCGCCAGTCGGCCCAGATCTTGTCCAGCACCTCCTTGGGATGGCCGTTTTCTACACCGCCCTTGATAAAATCGGCATACAGGCTCTCCAGCACGTCGATTTTTTTCTTTCCCATGGCCTTGCGGAGCTTGTCGGCCTTGCCTTTGGAGAAGCCCGACACCTTCTGGGAAATCCGCATCACCTGCTCCTGGTACACGGTTACGCCGTAGGTTTCCTCCAGGAATTCGCCCATGACCGGCAGGTCGAAGGTGATCTCCTCCTCGCCTCGTTTGCGGGCGACGAAGGAGGGGATGTAATCCATCGGTCCCGGGCGGTAGAGGGCGTTCATAGCGATGAGGTCCTCGAAGCGTTGCGGGTGCAGGCGCTGCAGCCATTCCTTCATGCCGGGCGATTCAAACTGGAAGATGCTTTTGGTATCGCCCCGCGAATAGAGGTCGTAGGTGGCGGCATCGTCAATGGGAATTGCCTCAATATCAATGTCTATCCCGTGCCGTTTCTTGATTTGCGCCAGGCAGTCCATGATGATGGACAGGGTCCGCAGGCCCAGGAAGTCCATCTTCAGCATGCCCACTTCTTCGATGTAGGAACCTTCGTATTGCGACACCCAGACTTCCTGGCCGGAGGCCTTGTCGGTGCCGGTGGTGATGGGAATGTAGTCTGTCAGGTCGCCGCGGCCGATGATCATCGCACAGGCGTGGATGCCCGTCTGGCGGATGCAGCCCTCCAGTTTCATGGCATATTCCAGCACTTCGTGGATGAGCGGGTTGTCGCCCTCGTATTCGGCTTTCAGCTCCGGGATGTATTTGATGCAGTTTTTCAGGTTGGGCTTCATTTCCTTCTCTTCGCCATCCACCTTGACGGTGAACGGGCGGTCCGGAATGAGCTTGGTGAGCCGGTTGGAATCGTCCAGCGGCAGGCGGCTTACCCGTGCGACATCCTTGATGGCGAGCTTGGCCGCCATGGTGCCGAAGGTAATTACGTGCGAGATGTGGTCCACCCCGTACTTTTCCTGCACGTACTGGATGACGCGGTAGCGGCCTTCATCGTCAAAATCCACGTCGATATCCGGCATCGAGATGCGCTCGGGGTTCAGGAAACGCTCGAACAGGAGGTCGTACCGGATGGGGTCCAGGTTGGTGATGCGCAGGCAGTAGGCGACGGCGCTGCCGGCCGCGCTGCCACGTCCCGGGCCCACGGAAACGCCGTTGTTTTTTGCCCAGTTGATGAAGTCCTGGACAATCAGGAAGTAATCCGGGAAGCCCATGCGGGAGATGGTCTTCAGCTCAAAGTCGATGCGCTCTTTCTGGATGTCGTTCAGTTCCTCGCCGTACCGCATGTGCGCTCCCTCGTAACAGAGTTTGCACAGGTAGGCCACGGAGTTGCAGAAGTCGTCTCCGCGGTAGGTGCGGCTCTTTTCGGAGCCGTCTTTGTTGTACACCACCTCGTCCCGGCCCTCGTCGATGACCGCCTTGTACAGGCCGGTCCAGTGGTCGATGTCTTTGAGGAAGTCGGCCGGCAGTTCGAAACGGGGCAGCACGTGTCCGCGGTCGATGTCGTAGTTTTCCACCTTCTCCAGCACTTCCAGCGTGTTGGCGATGGCTTCCGGGTGATCCGGGAAGAGGGCGAGCATCTCTTCTTCGCTCTTGAGATACTCCTGCTGGGTATAGTGCAGGCGGTCCGGCTCGTCCAGGAACTTGCCGGTATTCAGGCAGATAAGCCGGTCGTGGGCGGGACCGTCTTCCTTATCGACAAAGTGGACGTCGTTGGTGGCAATCACCTTTACGCCGTGCTTTTTGGCCAATTCGAACAGGGTGGGCACGTAGGCGCACTGGCCCTCGTAAACGTCCAGGGACAGGCCCGGCACCTCGGTTTTGTGGTACATTACCTCCAGGTAATAGTCCTCTCCGAAGAGTTTCTTGTGCCATTCGATGGCCTTGTCCGCCCCGGCGATATCGCCCGCCAGGATGCAGCGCGGAATTTCGCCCGCCATGCAGGCCGAACTGCAGATGAGGTCTTCGTGGTATTTCTCCACAATCTCGTGGCTCACCCTCGGCTTGTCGTAGTATTTTCCTTCGATGTGGCCGGTGGAGACAATCTTCATCAGGTTCTTGTAGCCGTTGTAGTTCTTGGCCAGCAGGATCAGGTGATAGTATTTGCGGTGCTCGGAGTCTTTGATGCGGTGGTCGTAGCCCTGCGTCACATAAATCTCACAGCCGATGACGGGTTTGACGGTGGGATGTTTTTTGGCAAATTTAAAAAACTCCTTCACCCCGTACATGTTGCCGTGGTCGGTGATGGCGAGGCCGGGCATGCCCATCTGCTCGGCGCGGTCGAACAGATGCTCGATGGAACTTTGCCCATCGAGGATTGAGTATTGCGTGTGGACGTGCAGATGTACGAATGCCATACGACAAAGATAGAAAGATTCAAGGGAAAAAGAAAATTTGTAATTCCCAAAAAAAGGAGGTAATTTTGCATCCAAATAGCGTAAAAATGAAGCCGTTCAAACTCCTTGTCTTATTCTGTTTCGCGATCTGGTTCTCTTCGGGCAACCTTTTCGCGCAAGACGAGAAGTTGTTCACCTATCAGGAGGTGGATACCAAGCCGACATTCAAAGGCGGCGATTTGAACAGTTTCACCGTTTGGGTTCACAAGAATGTTACCTATCCGAGCATTGCCCGCGACAATGGCGTGCAAGGCCGGATCATCATTCAGTTTACGGTGGGACCCGACGGGGTTGTCCGCGATATCAAGGCCATCCGCAGCGTGGATGTCACCCTTGAAAAAGAGGCCATCCGGGTGGTGAAATCCTCACCCAAATGGGAACCGGGTGTGAAAGACGGGGCCTCGGTCGCAACCCGTATGAACATACCCGTTATTTTCCGGTTGCTCTAAACCCGGGATGCTATTTCTCCTGCCAGCGCAGCAGGGCTTCCAGAAAATAATAGTCGGCGTACGTGAGCGGTACGTCAATCTCGCTTCCGGCGGGCAGGTTTCCTACGCAGTGGCGCAGGAGGAAACCGCCGTTCTGTCCGGCTTTGGCCAGGTACGGGGCCGATGCCAGGGTCTTGAGCTGGCGTCTGGCCAGTTTGCGGAAGCGTTTGGCCAGGGTGGCGTCCTGGGAATCCAGTTGCCGGGCCAGGTCCAGGAAGCCGGATGCCAGGATGGCGGCGGCCGATGCATCGCGCCAGGTGTTGGGGCGGGCCGGGTCGGAGAAGTCCCAGTAGGGGATGCCGTCGGCGGGCAGGTGGGCGGCCACCCATTTTCCAATTCCCGTGGCCTGTGCGAGGAACTCCCGGCTTTCCGCCGTCAAGCCGCATTTCGCACATTCGCGGGCCATCATCGTATAGCCGTAGAGCGCCCAGGCTTCTCCGCGGGCCCATACGGATGTGTCGGAATAGCCCTGAACCGTCTTCTTGGTGACCACTGCGCCGGTCTGCGGGTCGAAATCCACCAGGTGGCAGGTGGTAAAATCGTCCCGGAAATGCGTGCGCAGGGTGGTCCGTGCGTGGGTGATCGCGATGGAGCGGAGCGTATCCAGCTGGAAATAGCGGGCGGCGCGCATCAGCAATTCCAGGTTCATCATGTTGTCGATGATGACGGGATACTGCCCGCGTTTGCCGCTTTCCCAGCTTTTGATGGCGCCCACCCTGGGGTTGAACCGTCCGGCCAGTTTCAAGGCTCCGTCCCGCAAAACGGGTCCGGGGGCGATTCCGGCAATCATGCCGGCGTTCCCGAAACTGGAATTCAGCTGGAAGCCGATGTCGTGGTGGGTGGGCGTCTCAATCAGTCCGTCCAGTTTATGGGTGTTGCGGTCGGCCCGGGCGGCCATGTCCGGATCGTTCGTACCGGCGAACGTGTACCAGAGCATGCCCGGCCAGAAACCGCTGCACCACCAGTTCTGTTTGCTTTTCCAGAGGCTGCCGTCAGGGTGCAGGGAACGGGGAAACTCCGCGGGTCCCAGCTGGTCGTCCAAGTGGGTGTATTGGACGCGGGCCAGCTCGAAAACCCGTTTCGACAGGTGTTTCATGCTTTCGGCCGATGCCGTTGGAACGGCAAGGACCAGCAGTACCGCTGCAACAAGGCGAGCCTTCATGCTTATTTCGTATGGTCAAACGTAAAGCTCTCCCAGGGCAGCTGGGCGTCCTTTCCGTTGTCCAGCACGTCGTTCACGTGGGTCATGAGCGGGAATTCGCGCAGGTCCACCATGCCCAGTTCGGCTTTGCGGTAGATGGCCTTGGCCACGCGGCGGGCCACCACCAGCGACTCCAGCGTCACGCCGGCCAGGATGTCCATCGCTTCCTGGTAGGTCTTGCCTTCGCCCAGGAGAATGCCGATCTTGCGCGTCCGGCCGCCGTAAACGGTTACGTAAAGGTCTCCGATACCAATCACGGTGCTGTCTTCGTCGGCACCCTGCATGCGCAGCAGCTTGGTCATTTCCTTGGTGGCCTGGTAGAAGGCGGCTGCCTGCGAATTGTAATGCAGGCCGGCGTCCGGGCCAAGGGTGCGGTTCACCAGGCCGATGGTCATGGCCACGCCCAGGGCATAGGCGTTCTTCAGGGCCACGGCGCTTTCCAGGCCAATGACGTCGTTCGTCGTGGAAATATGGTAGTAAGAGGTTTGCATGGCCTCTTTCATCATCTTGATCACCGCGGTATCTTTGCCGCAGAAGGCCACTTCGGTCTGGTCGTGGGCAACCAGTTCATAGGACGTGCACGGGCCGCCGATGGCGTTCACCTGACGGTGGATGCCCTTCTTGGCCAGTTCGGTCTCCCAGTAGGCGGGGTAGGAAATGAGGGTGCCGTCCGGCAGGTTGATCAGGCCCTTGGTTACCGACAGCACCGGCAGGGCGGGATCCAGGTAGGTGAGCACCTCGTTCAAGAACCAGTCCACGCCGAACGAAGAAACGCCGCCAATGACGAAATCGGCCCCTTTGACGGCCTCTTTCCACTGGTCGAACTGATAATATTGGATCCCTTTCGGGAAGGGAATCTCGAATTTGGGATGCTGGTTGGTCGCACGGCAGGCATCAATGATGTCTTTATCCAGCGGAGTGCCTACCAGGCGCACCTCGTTGCCGTTTTCGAAAGCCGGGAACGCAAGGGCGGAGCCCATCATTCCGGAGCCGATGATGGTAATGGTCTTCTTCATATCTTTATTTGTTATATTTCCGGTTGAACTTGCGGGCGTATTTGGGGTCGAAGGCCATGTTCAGCGCATGGGCGAGCCGGTAGCCGGCGTTGCGAAGCTGGGTACGGGTCAACTCTACATGGTCCCGTTGCCAGAGACCGTTCAGCTGGTCGCCTTCGGATACGCCGTCCAGCCGGACGCTTTCGCATTTATCGGCATTGTCCTTTCCCCAGTCGTAGGGGGTCCCTTTCACGATTTCGGCCATCTGTGCGGGGGTGCAGTCATCGCAGATCTCGGCAATGTCCGAGAAACTGTACGGCAGCGGGCTTACCACCATATAATAGTCCCAGACCTTGTGGTAGTTGGTCTCTTCTCCGATGAAGGAAACGTCGAATTTGCCGATATCCCTGTGTCGGGCGGCATAGCGGATGTGACCGGGACAATGCATGTCTCCCAGCAGATGGACCGCCATTACCAGGGCCTTCCACTGGATGCTGTCCGGGAAGTCCTGCGCATGGCCCAGGTCCTGGAGGCAATGGTCGGCGAAATAGACGCAATTTGTCAGGCCGCGGCCGGTCTTGGGGTGCTTCAGCACCGGGAAGGGCCGGTTGTTTTCGTCCACTTCAAAGGTGTGGGCATGGGGTACGCCCTGCGCCCATTCTGGGCGGAAGGTTTCGTCCACGTAGGAGCGATAATCATCGCAGTAGGAAGCGAGTCCCATCATGGTCTGTCCGTGCAGGATCTCGTTCACTTTCTCGCGAGAGGTTTTGGTCAGGTGGTTCTGGGCGATCTTGGCCACGGTTGCATGGCCCATGCGGCCCCATCCGGCTGCACCCGGGGCGATGATGGCCGCGCAAACCAGGACCGCGGCAGTCCGTAAAAGGCGATGAAGCATAGTTGGATAATTATGGTGAGCGAAGATAACAAAAATCCGGCAAAACCGCCACTCCCGCCGGCAAATCTTGGCACAGAAGTCCGGGGATGACATGAAAACGATTGCAAAGGAGGCTATAGCTCGGCAATGATTTCATCCGATACGAAGAAGTGATGCTCGGCGATGCGAATCGTTCCCTCCGGTCCCTTTTCCAGGGCTCCGGCGGCCAGCAGCCGTTCCAGGGCCTGCCTGTCGCAATGCTCGTGCAGCCAGCTTTCCGGCAGCCCCCTGCTGGTCCGCAGGCCCAGCATCAGGGTCTCTTCCTGCCGCTGTTCCGGGGTGAGCGTCTCCCGTCCCGCCTCTTTCCAGTTGACAGGCTCACAACTGTTCCAGGTCCGGACATTCACCGTCCCCTCTTCTTCGGGAGGCAAGGCGTAGGCCGAATGCGCGCCGGGCCCCAGGCCGAGGTAGGGGATGCGCCGCCAATAGGCGCTGTTGTGCACGGCCTCGAAGCCGGGCCGGGCAAAATTGGAGACCTCGTAATGGTGGAAGCCGGCCCGGGCCATCCGTTCGCACAGGCGGTCATACTGCCGCCGGCAAGCCTCTTCTGAAGCCTCGGTGTAGCGCCCTTTGGCAATCTGGTCGGCCAGGGCGCTGTCCTCTTCGATAGAAAGCTGGTAGGCCGAAAGGTGCTCCGGCTCCAGCGCAAGGGCTTGATCCAGCGTGGCTTCCCATTGCGCGTCGGACAGCTGCGAAAGGCCGAAGATCAGGTCGATGCTCACATTCTGCACGCCCGCTTCCCGGAGGATGCGCATCGCCTCCCGCGCCCGTGCGGCATCGTGCCGGCGATTCATCCACCGGAGGATGCCGTCATCGAAACTCTGCACCCCCATGCTGATCCGGTTTACGCCCATCTCCAGCAGCCCCCGCACATAAGCTGCTCCCTTTTCCACCACATCTTCCGGATTCACCTCCACCGTAAACTCCTCGAAGGTCGGGCAACCACCCTCGGAGGAACATATTCCCTCTTTTTCTGAGACGACGAGGGAGGCGGGACGGCAGTTAACCCCGGCGGAGCATATCCCCTTGTTCTCAGCGACAACGAGGGAGGCGGGACGGCAGTTGACCCCGGCGGAGCATATTCCCACATTTTCAGTGACGACGGGGTCAACTGCCGTCCCACTGTTCGATAGCACACGTCGGAGATGGGAAACGATGCGGCGCAGGGTGTTGGGGGGAAGGACGGAAGGGGTGCCGCCGCCGATATAGAGGGTGTTCACCGGGAGGCCGTTCGTTGCCACGAAGTCCGGCAGCCGCTCCTCAATCTCCCGGCAAACCCGCTCTGCATAGGCATCAAAAACCGGCTCCCCGCCGCCCTTGCGGCAGGGAACCGTCTCGGAATAGAACCCGCAGTACGTGCAGAAACTCCTGCAAAAGGGTACGTGCAGGTAAATCATGTCCCTAGCGGAGCATCAGCTCGGAGCGGCCCAGCAGGCCCTGCTCCGTATAAGCCTCAACCGTATAAATGCCCTTCGTAAAGGACGGGATATCGTTCAGATAGATGCTCAGTTCCACTTCCTTTCCCTCGTAATCCACCTCGCGGGAAGCCGATGCCAGCAACGCTTCGCCACCGCAGTTGAAAGAGGTCTGGACGCTGTTGGTCAGCAGGATGCCTTCGGGATCCTTCACGCGGATATACACCCGAACGGGACCCTTCGGCGCCAGGTCGTTCTCTACCAGGCTCAGCGTGGTCAGCAGGCGGGCTACCCGGCTGCTACGGTCGGTCACCTTGTCGGAATGGTTGTACGCCTGCATGCTCAGGCCGCGGGCCTTGATGACGGAACCGGCGGCCACCTGTCCGGCGAGGCTCTCGACCTGCTTGTTCAGCTCTTCGTTCGCGGCCTTGCTGGCAGCGGCGTCGCGACGAGCCTCGGCCGCCTCGGCGGTCAGCTTGTGGTTGAGCGTGTTCAGCGAATCAATCTGGACAATGTAGTTACGCATGATGGAACGCAGGGTCCCCAGTTCCTTCTCATACTGGCGCATCTTGGCGCGGTTGGTGGCGTCGGTCTTCTTGATGCGGTCGATGAGCTGTGCCACTTCCTCGCGGGAGGAGTCCAGTTGCGAGTTGATGGTGTCGTAATCGGAGCTCAGGGTGGCGTAATCGTTCTGCAGGGCGACCATCTGCTCGGTCAGTTCCTGCTTTTCTACGTTCAAATCACTGATCAGCTGCGATTTCTGGTACCAGATATACAGCAGCGAACCGGCCAGGACCAGGGCGATTACCGCAAGAATCCAGGTAGTCGTCTTCAAGCCGGAGTTTTTCTTTTCACTTTCTTGGCGCGCAATGCGCTCCAGCGGATCTTCAGTCATAATGGTATCGTATTAATGGTTTAGTCTTTCTGGTTGATCAGGGCCATGGCCTGGTCGTAATCTTCCGGATTCACTTTCACTTCCAGCTCATCGATGTAATTGAGCGAGATGTACGAGGAATTCTCGCCGAAAACGGCGGCCGGAATGCCGTTCTCATTCAGCATGCCTGCGCAGATGTGGGCGCTCATGGCGTCCCGGTAACGCGCAACGGTTTTCAAGGTATTCATAAGGAGGATGAGTGTTTAACAAATTGATATTCAATAGCATGTACCAAGCGGACCACATCTTTGGTGAGGCCCTCCAGGGAAAAGCCGGACGGAGTCCGGGTAATGGTGATGCGGTCTTCGTCCATGCGGGACAGCCGGTTCACCAGGTTGCGCAGGCGGAACGTCCGCACGGAACCGTCCTCTTTCTCCAGCCGGTATCCGCGGTTCTGCATCAGTTCTATCAGCCGGTCCCGTTCGCCGCTTTCACCGTCGGATGCCTGCCCTTCGGGCAAAAGGGCGTCCTTTGTCGTATAGCCGAAGCGGGGATAGATGGCCGCTACGATGGCAAAGAGAAGCAGGATCTGGCCTACCGACGTCCAGCCGCCCCGGAACAGGGTCTGCACATTGGCTTCCGTCACATGCAGCAGCACCAGTGCCGTCAGGATGACCGTCAGCAGGATACAATAATAAAAGAAGGACTTGATTGCGCGTCGAAGGTATGTCATGGCCGTATTTTTCGCAAAGATAACAATTATTTCTGGTTGATTACATGTTCCGCGGCGGCACAGAGGGCGTCGTAAAAGTCGGAGCCAAAGGCGTCGGTAAGGGGCTCGCGCAGGAATTGATACACGCGGACGCCTTCTCGCCGGCCTTTTTCAAAAGCGTCGTGGCAGATGGCCCATCGGTGCAGGTTGAGGGCCTTCCCGCCGCCGGTCAGCTTGGTGACGCGGATGGGGTAAAGGCGGCAGGAGATGGGCTTGCGCCATGCACAGCTCCCGTCAAAATAACACCGTTCGATGGTGCAAAAACAGTTTCCGTTCCCTTCGAATCCGGTGTAGGCGCACTCCTCTTTCCCGGGTGTCCCTTTGACCACCGGTGTCACCAGGTCGCCGTCCCGGTCCACTTCGAAAAACCCCGCCGCTTCGGCAGCCGCCTTTCCGGCGGCAGGCATGAGGGCGGAATAAACCGGATACCAGCGTTCCAGTTCATCCAGTTCAGAGGCTTCCAACGGTGCTCCGCTGTCCCCGATGACGCAGCAGCAACCCTTGCAGCGCCCGTAGTCGCAGGCGAAATACTCCAGCACCACATCCTCGGAAACCAGGATGTCACCAATCTGGATAATGGTCCCGAACGCACTCATTCTACTACATATTCAATGTTACACCCTTTGCGGAGAGCCTGCAGGATGGCCTGTACCTCTTCTGCGCTGATGGCATTGATCCGCTCGCGGTAGCGGGTCACCATATCTTTCCCCTCCGAATACCGCAGCAACAGGGACTGCTCCACAAAGTCCGGCCGGGGGATCAGGGAGAGGAAGTAATTGTTCAGCAGGTCCTTATACGTAGAGAGCTCCTGTTTGGAAAGGGTCTTCCCGGTGGCCTCGCCCAGGGCCTTTCGCACCTGGTCCAGCACGGTGAGCGGAGTATCCGCAACCATCCCGTCCGGGAGCCCGCGCGGGTCGGCCGCTTTGCAGCGGATCAGGATTTCCATCCGCTCCTGCGGATACAGCGATACGTCGTCCTGCATCTCTACGTAAAAGCCCGTATCGGCAAGTTCGCGTACGATGGACTTCCGCAAGAGGAAGCCGGCCATCTTGAAGGCCATGTATTTATCCGTGCTGAACGGAATGGCCGCGCTCATCAACACATTCACGCTGCCATCGTACACGTCTTCCAGGTCGTTGGAATTCACGACATAGGTCGATGTCCCCGTTCGCAGGGTCTGTTGGATCTTGGGACGCGGGGCAAAGCCCGTTCCGGTGGTCCGGAAGGCGCCCAGCCATTTGACGAGCATTTTTTTCAGATACTCCTCGTTCAGGTCGCCGATGATGGTCAGCACGCCGTCGTTCACCCGCAAGAACTGGTTGTTGAAATACAGTTCCGCCCGGTCGGGGAGGTTGTCACGCAGGGCTTTCACATCGCGCCAGGGCGAGTAGGGATAGTCCGGAAACATGATTCGGTCAATGGCGGTGCGGATGCCCTCGGTCTCGCCGCGCTGCCCCTCTTCGCGGACGGCTTCGCACAGTTTGTAATAGGCGAAGGCTTCCGGGTCGGGCTGGCGGACGTTGGCAACGGTGAGCAGGCTCCGCAACACCAGTTGCATCCGGTTGGACGGGGCGTTTCCGCTGATGCGCAAATCGGACAGGGAGACCGTCGGTTTCATGGTGATGCCGTTGGAAGACAGCATCTTGCGGAAATCGTAGCAGGACTTGCCTCCTACGCGGGAAAGACCCAGGAGGTCTCCTACGAAGGCCCCTTCGCCACGGGAGAGGTCCGGCACGGAAGCATAGCCGCCGCGGATCATCAGCGAGTACCGGATGCGTCCCGGGGTGGGCATCTGCCGGAAAACCACCTTCAGCCCGTTGGAGAACGTCCATATCTTGCCGCCCGAGATGGGCTCGGCCTGTTCGGATTTCAGTTTGACTTTCGGGGCGAAGGATACGAGCGACAGCGTATCGCCCCGGCTGGCGTGGAAATGCTCGTCCTCCGGGATGGCCGGATGTCTCCAGGCGGAATCAAAGGCGCTTTTCAGCTGGTCGTATCCGCCTTTATAGTCACCGATGCAGACCACCGACAGGTTCGCCTGCGGGTCCAGCAGGGCGCTGACGAAATTGTTGAAGAGGGACAGCTCCTTTTCGGCCGGGATCTGGCGATCGGCGAAGAAATCGATGACGGTCTTGGCCGGGGCGAGGTTGGACCCGTACAGGAAAGCCGCCTCGCACATGTCCACAAAGGAAGCGTTCTGGCTGTACCGGAGGGCGCCCAGGGACCCCAGGTTGGACGAGAAGGCGTCTTTCGCATCTTTGTATTCCTCCGGACTGGCTCCGTTCCGGTCCAGGGCCGCAAGGGTCTGGCCCAATACCCCGGCGGCGTCGGCAAGACAGTCTGCCTTCGTATGAAGCGTAATGGTATAATGCTCGTTCCCGGGACCTTCCGAACTGCTTCGATAGACGTATTCGATGCCCGAAAGGGGGAGGTTCCGGGTTCTCATCTGTTCGCGGATGCGGTTCGTGAGGATGGTCCGGAGCAGGGAAGAATACAGGCGCGAAACCAGCGGCTGCACGGTGTTCATGTTCTCTTCCGGCGTCCGCGGGAACTGGTACATGGCCGATACAAACGAGGTCCGCGACGGGATGTCCAGAAAGGTGAACATAGCGGAATCGGCCGGCTCCCACCGGTATTCGGCCGCCTTCGGCGAGGCGGATCGGGGCGATACCAGCATGGAGAACAGGGAGATTTTCTGCAGCATGGCGTCCGGGTCGATATCGCCGCTCACCACCACCGCCTGCTCGTGGGCGTACATGTCGGCCATGTTGAACAGGAGCATCAGCGTGCTGTCCACCGCGCCGGAATCGCCCATCGGAATACGCTCGAACCGATACGTGGTGGCATCGGACGAGACCGTGACGAAGCCGTCGCGGGAATACCCGACTCCCTTGTCGGCCAGAAATTTATAGGGGGCGCGCTGCTGGAAATTGGGGATGCTGCGGAGCGGCAGGCGGGCGGCTTCCCGGTCGGAAGCGCCTTTCTGGATCAGGGCGAAATCGGCTGATCCTTTGTTGGTTGCGTTGGCTACCAGGTAGTAGGAAATGCCGTTTGGAAGCGCTCCGACGGTAATTTGGGAAGAGGTGGGAAGGGGGGTCAATTTCTGGGCTGGCATCATTATTGAAAGGAACAAGGATGCAGCACAGAGAAGGATATATCGGAGGTAACGCATAAATTTACGATTCAATCATGCAAAATTAAAAAGAAAAATCACTATTTTTGTGGTTCGATAAAAGAAAATGTTAAACACCAAGTTATACGCAATGATGAAAAAAATGATTCTTGTACTGGCAACAGCTCTTCTGTCTGCCGGTATCATGTCCGCTCAGGACCTGGCTCAGGCAACTGAATTGTACAACAACGGTGCCAATGCGCTGACCACGGGCGACAAAGTGTCGGCTTTGGAGTATTTCCAGAAAGCCTACGAAATGGGCAAGGCTATCGGAGACGAGGCCGATGAATTGGTGAAGAACTGCAAGCAGGCCATTCCGACGGTGATGCTTTCCATTGCAAAGGAATTGTCCAACAATCAAGAGTATGACAAGGCGCTTGAGCAAATCCAGGCAGCCATCACGGTGGCGAAGGATTTCGCTGTCAGCGAGGTCGAGGAAGAGGCAACTTCCCTGCTTCCCCAGATTGAACTGATGAAAGATATGGACGCCGCGAACGATGCTTTTAACGCCAAGGATCTGACGGGCGCCGCCGCATTGTACAACAAGGTTTTGGAGGCTGATCCGTCCAACGGCCCCGCTTCCATCCGCCTGGTGCAGTGCCTGGCCAATTCCGGCCAGATCGAAGAGGCCAAGAAGGCCCTTTCCGTCGCCGAGGCCAACGGCCAGGGCGAGAATGCCAAGAAGGTGATTGGCGGCGCGCTGCTGAAGGTTGCGGCCAGCGATCTGAAAGAAAAGAAGTTCGCCGAGGCTTTGGCAAACGCTGTTCAGGTGAACGACTATACGGAAAATGCCCAGGCTTTCCTGGTGGCCGGCCAGGCTTCCCAGCAGCTGAAGAAGAACGCCGACGCCATCAAGTACTTTGAGCAGTACCTGGAAGCGGCTCCGAACGCCAAGAATGCCAATGCCATTACCTTCACGTTGGGTGCCCTCTATCAGGGTGCCAACAACAAGACCAAGGCTCTCGAGAACTACAAGAAGGTGGTCAACGATCCCAAGTGGGGCGTCCAGGCCAAGCAGATGATCGACGCCCTCAGCAAATAATGAAGGAACTCGAACTCCTTGCTCCGGCAAGGAATACGGATATCGGCATCGCAGCCATTGACTGCGGTGCCGATGCCGTGTATATCGCAGGACCGGCCTTCGGGGCGCGTCAGGCGGCGGGCAATCCGGTTGAGGAGGTCCGGCGGCTGTGTGCCTATGCCCACCGGTTCGGGGCCAGGGTGTTCGTAACCTTCAATACCATTCTGTACGAGGAAGAACTGGACGAGGCCCGGCAGCTTTTCCGGTCGTTGGAAGAGGCCGGGGCCGATGCCTTTATCGTCCAGGACCTGGCTGTGCTGGATTTCGGTGCCCGCGTCCCGCTGCATGCTTCTACCCAGTGCGCCATCCGGACCCCGGAGCAGGCCCGGTTTTATGAAAGCCAGGGCTTTGCGCGGCTGGTGCTGGAGCGCGAGCTGTCTTTGCAGGAGGTGGCCGCCATCCGCGAGGCGGTCTCCTGCGAGCTGGAATTCTTTGTCCACGGAGCCCTGTGCGTGTGTTACAGCGGGAACTGCTACCTGTCGGAATATCTGGCCGGCCGCAGTGCCAACAGGGGAGCATGCGTCCAGGCGTGCCGTTCGTTGTACGACCTTTCGGACGCCTCTGGCAAGGTGCTCTTGCGGGACAAGGCCCTCCTTTCGTTGCGGGATTATAACCTGGTGGACCGGCTGGAAGACCTGGCCGGCAACGGCATCTGCTCGTTTAAAATCGAAGGCCGCCTGAAGAATCTTTCTTACGTGTGCAATGTCGTCCGGGCCTATTCCCGGGCGCTGGATGCCCTGGTGGCGGCGCATCCCGACCGTTGGCGGCGAGCCTCGTTCGGAACGGTGCGGGGCGGGTTTGAACCCGATCTGTCTAAGACGTTTAACCGGGGATATACCCAGTTGTACCTGGATGGCCGCCGCGGCCCGTGGGCGGCCATGGATACTCCCAAAGGCATGGGCGAGAGGATTGGCGAAGTGGCTTCGGTGCGTCCGCTGAATGCCTGGGAGTGCGTGGTGACGGTTCGTCCCCGCGGCCGGGACCTAAAACTGTCCAGCGGCGACGGCTTTGCCGTGGTGGGCCGGGATGGCATCACCGGTTTCCGGGGCGATGTCTGCGAGGGGCTCCAAATCCGGTGCAAACAGGTTTCGGGCCTGCAGCTGGGTGCGGTCCTGTACCGCAACCTGGATGTCGCCTTCGAAAAGACGATCCAGGCCAACCGTCCCGAACGTTTGCTGGATGTCCGCCTGGCGCTGGTCCCTGCCGTAGCGGAGGTACCCTCCGGTTCGTTCGCAGGAATGAGGGAATATGCTCTCTCGCCGGAGGATACCCCCGCTACAGCGGCTTCCGATTCCCTCCGAGGAGCATTTTCCCTAATTTCCTGTGACGAGGAGGGATCGGGAGCCGCTGAAACAGGTCTAATGCTGGTAGCGGAGACGGAAGACGGAAGAAGGGCGTCGGTGCCGTTACCGGAGGGGGAACCCGCTGATAATCAGGAACGGATGGCGGCATTGCTGCAGATGCAGTTGTCCAAGAAAACGGGTATCTATCAGTTCCGGTTCTGCGCGCAGAATATCCCCTCGTTACCCCTGCTGCCGGCAGCCCGGCTGAATGCCCTGCGCCGTGACCTGGCCGAGGCCCTGGACCAGGATCCTTGCAGGCAGCGGCCCCTTCCGGAAGGCAGAAAGACCGAAACAGGGCCGGGATGCGCCCCCTATACCTACAAGGCCAATGTGTCCAATTCCCTGGCGGCGGCCCGGTACGGCGGCGCCGGCGAGCCGGCCTATGAACAAACCCATCGGACCGATGCCGAACTCATGCGCACCCGCTACTGCGTCCGATACGAACTGGGCCTTTGTCCCAGGCATCACGGCAACGGCACCAACGCCCCGCTTTTCCTCACCAACCAGGGCCGTCGCCTCCAGCTTACCTTCGACTGCGCCCGCTGCGAAATGACGGTGGGCGCCGTCAGATGATTTCAAAGACCAGATCTACGTCGCCGAAGTGGCCGGTGACGTCGGTGTTGGCTTCGAAGAAGCGGCGTGATAACTGGCCGCGCCAGACAATGTCGTCCCGGGTATTGAAGGGAATATTGATGTCGAATCCATAGCTTTTCGAATTGATTTTCACCATAGCGGAACACTTCCAGGTGGTGCGGGTGCCGCCATCGTCCTCGGTAATCAGGAAGGCGCAGTTCTCCAGCTGATCGGTCCAGTCCGATACCAGCACGGCGTTGAACGGAACGGGCGTACCCACCTGCCCGCGTTTGACAACCACCATGAAATCGGTTACGGTGGGGCTGTACAGCAACATCTCGGCTTCCGTGCTGGCGGTAAATTCCTCCAGGCACCCGATCTTCACGAAAAATTCACTTGCCCCCGCGAACCAGGCGTCGAAGTTCCGCTTGGCGGTAAACTCCTTTAGTACCAGGGTATGAACCGGCGCCTCATCGCTCTCTCCTTTCAGGCGGATGGTGCCGCCCTGGCCCCAGTCGGGGTTTTCGCGGCGGAGCACTTCCAGGGTTTTGTATGCCGCATCATCGTTCCGGTTCACAACCCAGACCGGCCGCTCCAGCGCCGTATTTTCATCGACCAGAATCTCCCGGACGATGCCGTTTTCGCGCAGGTAGCCCACGTTCTTGGACGAACCGTCGTCCGGGTCGAAGGTGATGACCGGCGCCTCGCTGCCGTCCCACCGGTCTTCGAAGGGCCAGTAAATCTGGATGTCGGACTTCGTAAGGGCGTTTAGGTACTCCTGTGCACTGTTGTAGCCGCTTCGAGAAACCTCGCCGGTCTCTGACGCCTTGGTCGCGGCAAAGAGGTTCTGGACATAGTCGCCAATCCATTCCCGCAGGGGCTTGGCGTAGTCATTTCCAGCCGCCTTCGCCTCAGGCGCTGCCCCGACACCCGTCCCCGGGCGGGTAAACAAATTCTTCAGGGTGTATTCCGAATCATATCCGTTCCCGGTCGATGCCTGCACGGCCGCGTGCACCTCGTTCCATTGCTCCGAACCCACCGGAAGGGCGGCTAGGATGCGGGCCACATCTTCCAGCGGAACGGCCACCGGATCATACTCTTTCACGGTCGTATCGACCTTCTCACAAGCGGCCAGCGCACCGGCCAGCAAAGCAAAATACAGTACTTTTTTCATAACCGTCATATTTTTTGCAAAGTTCGAGAGGATTATCCGTGTAAACTAATTTTACACGGCTATTTGCAAAAAATGGGCGTACAATGCTGTGGAAGGGCGATTTTCCGAAACGGAAAAATCGATTTTTTATATAAAAAAGCGGACAAAACGGGAGGCGCCGCCAAGATCCTGCAGCAAGGAAACGCCGGAAAAACCGGCATCCCGGAAAACGGCGGCGGTCTCCGGTCCCAGAAGGGCGTTGATTTCCGCATATCCCCAGCCGCCGGGTCGTAACAGCGTCCGGGCCCAGCGCGCCACGGCCCGATAAAAGACCAGCGGGTCCTCGTCCGGGACAAACAGCGCCAGGGCCGGTTCATGCTCCAGAACGTTCGGCCGCATGGCGGCACGCTCGCGGTCCATTACGTAAGGCGGGTTCGCCGTCAGCAGATCGAAGGAAGCCTCCGGAAGGGATGCGGGCGGATCGGCGAGGATATCGGCCTGTACGAACGAGGGGGCTCGGTGGCAGGCTACCTGTTGTCCGCGTGCGACGGTCAGGGCTTCCGGGGAGATGTCCACCCCCGTCACCTCCGCGCCCGGGATCTCCGCCGCCAGCGTCCACGCAATACATCCCGATCCCGTACACAGATCCACGACTGCGGGGGTACCCGCAGCCGCTGCCAATATCGTGTGGCAGAGGAATTCGGTTTCGGGGCGGGGAATGAGCACGGCAGGCGAAACGTTGAAACGGCGTCCGTAGAAATCGGCAAAACCCAATATATATTGAATAGGTTCGCCGTTCCGCAGCCGCGCCAAATCTCCCGCGAGACATCCGGCGGGCACCTCAAGCGCGGGCTCCGTCAGGTAAGCGTGCCGGGACAAGCCAAGGCGCTCCTCACACAGGAGGAGCATCATCGAACGGGCCTCCGGCTCCGGGTACAGGGCCGTCAAGGCCTCCGTGCCCTGCCGGATAACGTCCGCCAGTAGCATCGTGTCAGGAATTCTCGATCAAAATGGTCAGGAAGGTCGTCATGTCCATGCCGGCCGTCCGGACCATCTTGGGCACCAGCGAAGCATTCGTCATGCCCGGAATGGTATTGATCTCCAGGAAATACAGCCCCTCGTCGGAAAGGATGTAATCCATGCGCACCAGGCCCTTGCAACCCATGTGCCGGTAAATCCGGCAGGTCACATCCTGCACGTTCGCGGTGGTCGCTTCATCCAGGGGAGCCGGGCAGATCTCGCGGCTGTTGCCATTGTATTTTGCGTCGTAATCGAAATACTCGTTATCGGTAACGATCTCGATCAGCGGCAGGGCCGTCACCTTCTGCCCGTCAAAATAGGCGGCACAGGTAACCTCGCGACCCACAACGGCCTTTTCCACAATCACCGTCGGGCCTTCCGAGAAGGCGTAATTCACGGCCTCGGCCAGTTTCTCCCGGCTCTTCACCTTGGTGATGCCAAAACTCGAACCGCCATCGGTCGGTTTCACAAAAACGGGATAGCCCAGTTTCTTCGAAACCTTCTCCACAAAAGCATCCATGTCATCTCCCCGACGGATAAAGGAATCGGCAGCCAGGTTCACGCCTTCAAAATCCCGCAGGTAGCTCTTGCAGGCATATTTGTCAAAAGCGGTGGTGGCCACGAAGGAGGAGCAGCTGCTGAACGGGATGCCGAGCATCTCGAAATAACCCTGCAGCAAGCCGTTCTCGCCGGGCTTTCCGTGCTGGACGATGTAGGCAAAATCGAATTTGATCTTCTCGCCCAAGACGTTGACGGAAAAATCGGACTTGTCCACTTCGGGACGGGATCCTTCGGGCAGCGGAACATGCATGGAGTTCCGTTTGCGATAGGCTACCAGCTGCCATTTTCCGAAACGGGCGAAAATCTCATAGACATCATAGGCATTCTGGTCGATGCGGGATGCGACAAATTCACCTCCGCGGCAAGAAACCTCCCACTCGGAGGAATCGCTGCCATATACCACTGCGATAACTTTGTACTTGGACATGACTTATTCGAAATAATACTGTTCAGAATGGGTTGACTGTTGTTGGGTATCCTCGTCGCCGCCGCTGCAGCCCAGGTCCAGCACCATGCCGGCCGGCTCCATAAAGCGGTCGTTTTCGCTGATGCCGAGCGTTCCGTCGGCCAGCACCTTCTTCATAAAGATGCCCCAGATGGGAAGGGCCATGTTGGAGCCGCTGCCCAGAGCCAGGGATTGGAAGTGGACCTGACGGTCTTCGGCACCCACCCAGACGCCCGCCGTGAGCGTAGGCGTATAACCGATGAACCAGCCATCGGCATTGTCATTGGTGGTACCGGTCTTGCCGGCAATCTCTCCTCTCAGCTGATAGCGGCTGCGCAGCCGGCCCGCCGTACCCTGGTTCACCACGCCTTGCATCAGGTTGACCATCAGGAAGGCCGTCTGGTCGGAAATGGCTTCGCGCTTGACATTGGTAAACTCGCTGAGCACGTTGCCCTGGCTGTCCTCGATGCGGGTCACGAACAAGGGACTCACATAAACACCCTTGGAAGGGAAGGTGTTGTAGGCCGATACCATTTCATAGACCGACAAGTCGGCCGGCCCCGTACACAGGGCGGGAACCGCATCCACGTGGCTGGAGATGCCCATTTTGCGCATCATCTGGACCATGGCTTCGGGACCGAACTGCTTCATCAGGTAAGCCGAAATATTGTTCGAAGAATGTGTCAGGCCCCATTTCAGCGTAACTGTCTTGCCAATCCATTCGGCCTTGTCGGTACTGCGCGGGGTCCAGGTGTCCTCGCCCACGATAAAGCTCTGCGGGACATTCACCACCTTGTGGCAGGGGGAAAGGCCCTCCTGCATCGCGAGCGTATAAAGGAACGGCTTGATGGTGGAGCCCACCTGCCGGGCGCCCTGGCGCACGTTGTCATATTTGAAATAACGGTAGTTGGGCCCGCCCACATACGCTTTGATGTGACCGGTGGACGGCTCGATGGCCATAAAGGCCGCCCGCAGGATGGATTTGTAGTAGCGGATGGAATCGTCCGGGGTCATGGTCGTATCGATGTACCCCTTCTTGTTCCAGGCGAACACGCGCATCTGCGTAGGTTGCGAGAAGCCTTTCAGGATGTCGGCCTCGTTCACGCCGTCCTTTTTCTGCAGGCGATAGCGGTCGCTCCAGCGGCGCGCCTGCCGCATCACCCGGTCGATGGTCTCGGAATCCACATCGTTCGAGAACGGTTTGTTGCGTTTGTATTTCAGGTCCCCCTGGAAACTCTTCTGCAGGTCCTTCCCCAGGTGCTCGGCCACCGCCTCTTCGGCGTACTTCTGCATCTTGAAATTGATGGTCGTATAGATGCGCAGGCCGTCCCGGTCCAGGTTGTAGGGGGTGCCGTCGGGTTTGGCGTTCTTGTTCAGCCAGCCGTACAGGTCGTCCGTCTCCCAGAGCAGGGAGTCCCGGCTGAAATCCTCCCGGTTCACATAGTCGCCGCGGCGGGGCTTGTGGGCATTCATCGTCCGGCGCAGCATGTCGCGGAAATACGGAGCCAGACCGGCATTGTGGTCCTGTACCTGGTACGACAGCGAGATGGGAATCTGCTGGATGGAATCGCGTTCCGCCTTGGTGATGTAGCCTTCCTTGCACATCTGTCCGATCACGAAATTGCGGCGCGCGAGGGATTTATCCGGGTTGATGACGGGATTGTACCGCGTGGGTTTGTTGACCATTCCCACCAGCAGGGCGCTCTCTTCCACCGTCAGGTCCATGGGCAGTTTGGCAAAAAAGGTTTCCGAAGCGGACCGGATGCCGTAGGCGCTGCTGCCGAAGAAGATGGAGTTGAGGTACATGTCGATGATCTCCTCCTTCGTATAATCCCGCTCCAGTTTCACCGCCGTAATCCATTCTTTCAGTTTGATCCACACCATCCGGACCTTGGACCATCCGGGAATCTTGCTGCTCACATCGGCACGCGGATAGAGGGTCTTGGCCAGCTGCTGGGTGATGGTGGAACCGCCGCCCTGGCTGCTGTTGCGCAGGAGCAGGGTCTTGAAGAAGACGCGGCCCAGTCCGACGAAATCGATGCCGGAATGCTGGTAGAACCGGGCGTCTTCCGTCGCGATGGCGGCGTGGACGAGATGGGGGGACAGTTCCTCGTAGGAAACGAAGGTCCGGTTTTCGATATGGAAGGTGGTCAGGATTTCTCCGTCCTGGGCGATTACCTGCGTGGCAAGCTTGCTGTCCGGGTTTTCCAGCTCTTCGAACGAGGGGATGTCGGCGAACATCCAGACCAGCAGCAACATGAAAAAGAGGAGGGCAAACGGGAGGAAGAGAAGCATCCAGAAGCCCTTTACGATATTTCCCCGGGTTGTATCTGTCATTGCAAAAAAATTTCAAAAAAATATGAACTATGTTCATCTATACATATAGGTCACAAATTTAAAAACAAAATTTGGATAATTGCGGTGTTTCTTCTTTACTTTGCATCCTGATTTGAAAAAATGATGCCAGAAATGGAGGGAAATTTAGTGATCGTGGAGTCTCCGGCGAAAGCCAAGACCATACAAAAATTTTTAGGGAAGGATTTTGTCGTGAAGCCGAGCTTCGGACACATCCGCGACCTGCAGGAAAAGAAGTTGAGCGTGGATGTCGAGCATGGTTTCGCGCCACAATATGAGGTTCCGGCCGATAAAAAGAAAACCGTTTCCGAACTGAAGAAGCTGGCCGCCGGCGCACAGACCGTCTGGCTGGCGTCCGATGAGGACCGCGAGGGAGAGGCCATCTCCTGGCACCTCGCGCAGACGCTGGAACTGGATGCCGCCCGCACCAAGCGCATCGTCTTCCATGAAATTACCCGGGACGCCATCCTGAAGGCGGTAGAAAGCCCGCGGACCATCGACATGAACCTGGTGAACGCCCAGCAGGCCCGTCGCGTGCTGGACCGCCTGGTAGGATTTGAACTCAGCCCCATCCTTTGGCGCAAGATCCAGCCGAAGCTTTCGGCCGGCCGCGTGCAGAGCGTTGCCCTGCGCCTGGTGGTGGACCGCGAGAAGGAAATCATGGCCTTCCAGAGCGAACCTTATTATAAGGTAGAGGCGACCTTCATTCCCGAAGGCACGCAGACCCCGGTGAAGGCCTTGCTGGATACGCGTTTCAAGGGTGCGGACGAAGCCCGTGCCTTCCTGGAAGACAGCATCGGTGCATCGTACCGGATTGCATCGGTAGAAAAGAAGGAGAGCGTGCGTTACCCGGCTCCGCCTTTTACGACCTCGACCCTGCAGCAGGAAGCGTCCCGCAAACTGCGTTTTCCGGTGAGCCTGACCATGCGGCTGGCGCAGCAGCTCTACGAGCGCGGTCTCATCACCTATATGCGTACCGACTCGACCAACCTGAGCTCCCTGGCACTGGGTTCGGCCAAGAAATTCATCATCGACCAGTTCGGGGACGAGTATTCCCATCCCCGCCAGTTCAAGACCCATTCCAAGGGTGCCCAGGAGGCCCACGAAGCCATCCGTCCCACCTATTTGGAAAATGCGGACATCGAGGGGACGCAGCAGGAAAAACGCCTCTACGCCCTCATCTGGAAGCGCACCGTGGCCTCGCAGATGGCCGATGCAAAGGTCATGAACACCGCCATCAAGGTGGCCTCCGACAAGCGCAGCGAACTCTTCTCGGTCCAGGCAACCCAGGTCCTGTTCGACGGTTTCCTGAAGGTGTACATGGAAGGGTCCGACGAGGATTCGTCCGATGAGGAAATCCTGCTTCCGGAACTGTTCGAAGGCACGCCGATGCAGGCGAAGAGCCTCTCTGCCGAGTGCAAGTTCACCTCGGCCCCGCCTCGCTATTCCGAGGCGACCCTGGTGAAAAAACTGGAAGAACTGGGCATCGGACGTCCGTCCACCTACGCCCCCACCATCAGCACCCTCACGACCGGCCGCGGCTATATCGTCAAGGGCGATAAGGATGGGGTGAAGGAGCCCGTTGTAAACTATACGCTCAAGGACGGCAAGATCTCCTCTTCGCGCAAGAACGAAACCGTCGGCGCCGAGAAAGGCCGCCTGCTGCCGCAGGAAATCGGCATGGTGGTCTCGGACTTCCTGGTCGGCCATTTCGGCAACATCATGGATTACGATTTTACGGCCAACGTGGAGAAGGATTTTGACCAGGTTGCCGATGGTAAATTGACCTGGAACAAGGTGATTGCCGATTTCTACGGTCCCTTCCATCGCCGCGTTGACGAGACCATCCGGGACCGCAGCTTTAAAAATGTAAGCAGGACCATCGGTACCGATTCGGAAGGCAATGTTTACACGGCCAAGTTCGGCCAGTTCGGTCCCTTCGTCCAGAAAGGGGACGGCCCCGGCCGCCAGTATGCGTCGCTGGGGAAGGGCCAGCTCATTGAGAACATCACCCTGGAAGAAGCGATAAAGTTGTTCTCGTTGCCGCGTACCGTGGGTCAGTATGAGGGAATCGAGATTATTGCGACCAAGGGACGCTTTGGACCGTACCTGAAATATGGCACGACCAACGTGTCGCTTCCGCGTGGGGTGGACCCGTTGAAAATCACCCTGGAAGAGAGTATCAAATTGATAGCGGAAGACAAGACCAAATCGTCTGCAAAAGCGGTTTTGAAGGAGTTTCCGGCCAGCGGTATTCAAATTGTTAACGGCCGCTACGGACCGTATATCAAACATGCCGGAAAGAACTACCGAATCCCCAAGGGAACGGATTTGGAGGCCCTTTCTGAGGAAACCTGTAAAAAAATTATAGCTGGGTAATTTGTAGTTTATAAGGAAATTCTTTATTTTCGTAGCCGGAATAAAAGGTTTTCCTTATAAACTGTAAGTTATGCCCAGTTATCAAATTGATCCCGTCGATCAGAAAATTCTTTCTTTCCTGGTCAAGAACGCCCGGATGCCGTATCTGGAGATTGCCCGTGAATGTGGCGTGAGCGGAGCGGCCATTCATCAGCGTGTCAAGCGCCTGGAAAACAATGGCGTCATTACCGGTTCCCGCCTGTTGGTGAAGCCCCAGGCGCTGGGGCTGAATGTGTGCGCCTTTATCAGCGTGTCCCTTTCCGAATCGAACAAATACCCCGAGGTTGTCGAGGCCATCAAGCATGTCCCCGAAATCGTGGAGTGCCATTTTGTAACCGGGCGCGCCGCCCTTCTCCTGAAGGTGTATTGCCTGGATAACGATCACCTGATGGAAATCCTCCTGAGCACCATCCAGAAAATCAAGTACATCCAATCTACGGAAACCATGATTTCCCTGGACCAGGCCATTGAGCGGCAGGTCTGGGTGAAAGAGTTCAAGCGTTCCACCGGAGCCTAGTTTCATGAGAGGATTTGGCAAGATCGGATTCCTGTTGGCCGTGTTGCTTTGCAGCCTGGCGGTGCCGTTGTCTGCCCAGCAGGCAAAGACCGTTACGCTTCGCGGAACGGTGACGGAAGCCAGAGGCGGAGAACCCGTTTCCGGCGCCATCATCAGGCTGGACGAGAATTACCTGTGGGCCGTGACCGATGCCGACGGACGTTATCTGCTGGAGAATGTCCAGCCGGGTACGTATCTGCTGGAAATCGACTGCCTGGGGTACGTGACCCGCAAAGAAAAGATTACCGTCACCGCGAGCCGGGACAAAGTGGATTATACCCTTCAGGTGAATTCCCTGGCCCTTGACGAGGTGCGGGTGACGGCCAGCAAGTCGGACGATGCGGCCGGAACCACACGGGTCCTGGGCCGAAATGCCCTGGATCATCTGCAGATGACGGGCGTGTCGGATATCGCTGCCCTGCTGCCGGGCGGGAAAACCCTCAATCCGGACCTGACGGCCGATAACCAGCTGGTCCTGCGAAACGGCGGCACCCTGGCGGGCAATGCGGCTTTTGGAACGGCGGTAGAGGTGGACGGCGTCCGTCTGGGCGGGAATGCCTCTACGGGAGAGATGGCCGGTGTCGGGACTCGCAGCCTGGGGGTGGAGAATATCGAAGCGGTAGAGGTGGTGACGGGTGTGCCCTCGGCCGAATACGGAGACCTGAACAGCGGTCTCATCCGGATCATTACCCAGAAAGGCCGCACGCCGGTCAAAGCCACTTTCTCGGTGAATCCCCGCACCTATGAAGTCTCGGTGTCGAAGGGCTTCGACCTGGGCGACAAGGGCGGAATCCTGAATGTGAGCGGCGAATGGGCCCGCGCCACATCCAAGCTTTCCTCGCCGTACAAGGCCTATACCCGCCGGAGTTTTACCTTTGACTACAGCAAGACCTTCCATAAGAAACTCCGCCTGGAAGCCGGCCTCACCGGCAACATCGGCGGCATGAACAGCGAAAGCGATCCGGACCTTTTCAAGGACGAGTTCGAAAAAGTCCGGGACAACGTGCTGACCCCGCATTTCAAGCTGGTCTGGCTGCTCAACAAATCCTGGGTGACCAATGTCAGCCTGGACGGGAACATCTATTACCATGACGAGCGGACGCACATCCATGCGTATAATTCCAACTCTTCCTCGCTCCCGGCGGTACACAGCGAGCAGCTCGGTTATTTCCTGGCCGATGCGCTTCCGCCCACCTATTATTCCGATGAAATCATCGATTCCAAGGAACTGGACTACAGCGCCTCGCTCAAATATAACTGGCTCCGCCATTTCGGACGGTTCAAGAGCGTCCTCAAGGCGGGTGTACAGTGGAAGGCTACCGGAAACATAGGAGAGGGAGAGTATTACGAAGACCCGCTCCTGGCGGCCAGCGGCTACCGTCCGCGTCCCTATACGGATTTCCCCTACATGCACAACCTGTCGGTTTATGCCGAAGAACGGTTCACGATACCGCTGGCCGGGACGGAACTGGATCTGACGGCCGGCCTCCGGTTGGAAAAGGTTATGATCAGCGGGGCGGCGTACGACCGCATGACCACCCTTTCTCCCCGTCTGAACGCCAAGTGGAAGATATCCAAGAACTTCTCCCTCCACGGCGGATGGGGCGTGACCGAGAAACTGCCTTCGTTCTACATCCTCTACCCGGAAGAAGAATACCGGGATATCCTGACATTCGGCGTCTCTTATCCGAACGGCCACTCTGGCTATGTCTATTATACCCAGCCCTATTATCCGCCGACCAATCCGGATCTTCGCTGGCAGCGCAACAACAACACGGAAATCGGCCTGGACGCTTCGTTCCTGGGAACCGATATCACCCTCTCGCTCTGGCGGAATGTCACCCACGACCCGTACAAGTTCGGCAAAGCCTATCGGCCCATCTCCTATGTGACGATGGCCGTTCCCGCCGGGTTCACGCCGGCGGACGATCCCGCACCGTTGGTGGATCATCAGACCGGACAGGTATGGATGCGCGATGCCGACGGGTACCGCGTGCCGATGGATGTGCTGCACGCCAGCCGCTCGTTCGCGGGTGCCGATATGCAGATGAACGGCAGCGACGTGGAACGGTATGGCGTGGAATTGACGGCCGACTTCCCGGAAATCCGGGCCATCCGTACGCGCCTGCGGCTGGACGGTTCCTATACCCATACCTATACGGTAGATGAGACCCTGTATAGTTATTACAACCGCACCATGATCGGCGGGGAGCCTTATCATTATGTGGGCATCTACCCGGGCGGCAATACCGTGTCGAACGGCCTCCGGACCGATAACCTGGACGTCAACCTGACGGCCATTACGCATATCCCGTCGGCCCGGCTGGTGATTACCTGCCGGCTGGAGGCTGCCCTGCTGCGCCATTCGCAGCGGTTGAGTGAGTACCAGGGGAAACAGGTGGCCTTTCGGCTGGACAACGGTTACAGCGCCCTCTGGCCGGTGGCCTGGATGGACCTGGACGGGAAAACACATCCGTTTACGGAGCAGGAAAAGGCCGATGACGCCTTCTCCCTGCTGCTCCTGAAGTCGGGCAACATCTATACCTTCGACGCAGACGGCTACGACCCGTATTTCAGCGCCAACCTGAGCATAACCAAAGAGATCGGCGATCACGTGTCCTTCTCTTTCTTCGCCAATAATTTCACCAACGCCCGTCCGTATGTAAAGAGCTATGCCACCGGGGTGGCGGCCATTTTCACGCCGGCTTTTTATTACGGACTAACCTGCCGCATCAAGCTATGAGAAAGGGAATGATTTTGTTGCTGGCGCTTGTGAGCGCAGTGGGTTGCCTTCAGATGAAGAGCGAACCATATGAGGGCGGGACCTTTAAGCTGACCGTTTCGACGGTCCTCCCTTCCGAGTATTCCGAATTAAACGGGATGCCCATTACGGTCCGGGCGGACAACATCGTCTCCTCCACCATCTATACCGGGGTGACCGACCTCCACGGAAAGGCGACCTTTACCTTGGAAAACGGACTGTACGCGGTAACGGCTTCCGGCCGGCACGGTGAGCATATCTTTAATGGAACCACTTCCGGCCTGGTCAAGCTCCTGGGTGGCGACGCGTCCTGTACGGTTCCGCTGTTCCACTCCATCAGCGGTGCCCTGGTGATCAAGGAAATCTATGTGGGAGGCTGCAGCAAGGCCCCGCAGGAGGGAACCTGGCAGAGTGACAAATACCTGATTATCCACAACAATTCGGCCGAGACCGTCTATCTGGACGGCTATTGTCTGGGAACGGTTTCCCCGTACAACGCCACGGCCAACAACCCCTGGCCGGAAGGGATCGATTTCGCTCCCATCATCCAGGCGGTCATCGGTTTCCCGGGCGGAGGACAGGACTTCCCGCTCGCGCCGGGCGGCGATGCCATCGTGGCGCTTTGCGGAGCCATCGACCATACCCGGCAGTATCCGCTTTCGGTGAACCTGAACCGCGAGGATGTCTTTGCCTTGTACAATCCGGAATATTTCCCGAATCCCACCTACCATCCGGCTCCGGGCGATAAGATCCAGTCGGCCCGGCTGATGGATATCGTCATCAAGACGGGGCAGGCCAATGCTTATTCCATCTCCATTTCGTCGCCTACCGTCCTGCTTTTCCGCGCCAAGGGAATGACGATGGCGGAATATGTGGCCCAGGCCGAAAGCATCACCCAGATACCGGGGAGCACGGAACGGGTGGTGAAAATCCCGCTCGAGTGGGTCGTGGACGCCGTGGAGGTGTTCGACGGCCGCTCCTCCGGAAACCGGAAACGGCTCCCTTCGGATTTGGATGCCGGCTTTGTGATCCAATCCGATACCTATAAGCAGCACAGCCTGATGCGCCATGTCGATGAGGCGGCCACGCAGGCGCAGGGCTTTGAGGTCCTGAAGGATACGAACAATTCAACCGATGATTTTTATGAAAGCGATACGCAGTCTTTGCACAATTAGCCTCCTGCTGGCTGCGGCGTGGTCGCTTGCAGCCCAGAATCCCTGGAAAGACGGGGACAACATCACGGGAATCCGGGTCGGGAAGCATCCGGCGCGGCAATCATCGGCCCTTCTGTTCGGGTCTATGGAAAACGGCGGTTTCCGTCCGGCCTTTGAAGCCGCGTCTTTCTGGAAAGCGGGCGTCCGGGCCGGGACCGAGGTTCACGAAGGCTCCGTTTCCCTGGCGGGGAACTTCTCGTTCACCCAGAAGGAAGGAAAGGAGATGATGCGGTCCATGTTTGTCCATCCGGGCCTGTATCCGTTTGATCTGATTGAATTTACACCCGGTCCCAAGACCCTGCAGACCTATGCGTTCGACGGCGGGCTCGCCTGGGGCTTTTCGGAACGGTGGACGGTGGGCGGAAAGGTCCGCTTCGAAGCGGACAATTATGCCAAACGCAAGGACCTCCGGCATACCAATTACTATCAGGACATTACCGTCCTCCCGGCCGTGAAATACAGTTTCGGGACGGACAGGAAACTGCATATCGGCCTGAACGGCTGTTACCGCAGCAAGAGCGAAAGCGTGCAGGCCGAGCAGCTGGGCGCTTCGGGACAGACCTATGACGTCTTCCTGGACAAGGGAATGATGTATGGGGAACGTGAGGTGTGGGACGGAGACGGTGTGCACCTGGCCGAGGCGGGCGTGAACCGTTTCCCGGTGCGCGAGCAGACCTGGGGCGCGGCCATCCAGGCCTCGTATGATGCGGGCCTGTATGGGGAATTTGCCTATTCTCGCAGCTTCGGCGAAGTGGGCGAAAAAGGCTATGTCTGGATGCGGTTCCCGGGTGAGCAGGTCACGGCCCGGCTTACGTACCTGACCGAAAAGGGGAATTACAAAGGGATTTTCCGCCTGGAACTGAAGAGCAACCTCCAGCACCTCAACGAGTTTGCCGTAGATCGCGAAAACAAGGGAGGGGTTGTGACGCCCGTTTCGTACACCGACGCTCCCAAAGAGCTTTCCCGTCGGCACACGCGCAGCTTCCAGTTCCGGTACGACCTCTATTCCCGCAAATTGCCGCACCTGCTGGTCCTGGCCAGACGGACCTGGATTACGGAAAAAGCCACCCCGGTTTACCCGTTTGCAGATTCGGTGGGCGTCAACATCTATTCCTGCACGGTGGCGGCCGATTATCCGGTGGGACGGTTCCTGCTGGGTGCGAAGGTGGATTATTCCGGGGGAAAGGCCGATCAGCCCGGGTTGAGAAACATCGACCCGTCGATCCCCGTAGAAAAACCCTATCGCCTGGAAGGCGACTGGGTGCGCCGGATGGAATACATGACCGCCGATCGTCTCGGTGTGACCCTGTCGGCGCGATACGGGTTTGCCCTGGGGTCCGTGAAGCATCTGTTCGTGGGAGCGGAAGTTTCCTGGGTGCACGGCTTTCATATCGAAGTCCTGCCGGGCGCTGACCGCAAGAGTGCAACCCTTCAATGTGGAATTAATTTTTGAGAATCATGCATAGATCTTCCATTATCCTCATGCTTTCCGGAGCGCTGCTTTGTGGCGCCTGCGGGAAAGGAGACGCGGACCGGACCGATAGGCCGTCGGCCGCCGGCCTCCCGATCCGGGTTGAACCCGTGATCACGCGTGCGACGGAAACCGATTTTGAAAACGGCGACGCCATCGGCCTGACGGTTTCCCGCGAGTCGGGCGTCTATGCGACCAATGAGAAACTGGTCTTTGACGGGACTAGTTTCGGCGGTTCGCTGGTCTGGTATGCCGAGGGGGCCGACGTGGCCTCGCTGTCGGCCTACAGCCCCTGGCAGGAAAGCGGCGTTCCTACGTCGTTCACCGTCCAGGCCGACCAGACGGCCGGAACCTCTTCTTCCGACTTCCTGGCGGCCTCGAAAACCGGCGTCATTCCATCTGCGAATGCCGTGGCGATGGTCTTCCAGCACCGTCTGACCCGTCTGGTGATCAAGGTGCAGAACAATACCGGAAAGACAATCACCGGCATCACTGTGGGCGGTGCCCGGCTGGCCGCGAAACTCTCGGAAGATTTTACCGCTACCGTTGATCCTTCCGCCGCGGTTACGCCCGTGAAGGCCCGCAATGCCGCCGAGAAGACCTGGCATGCCATCCTGCCGCCCCAGACCGTTTCCCTGAGCGTAAAGGTGGAATCGGAACTGTCGCTTCCGGAGCAGTATCTGGCCGAAGCGCAACTGCAGGGAGGAAAACAGTATTCGGTGGGCATCGTCGTGAATCCGGACGGCTTGAAGGTAACCCTTTCGGGCGCCATCGACAACTGGGAAGACGGAGGCGAACTGGAACCGGGCGGCAATCCGCCGGCAGCCGATTTCGAGGAACACCTGGACCAGAAGTATTTCATCTACCATAAACGCAATTATTCGGTGGTGAAGATGAAAGACGGCAAGTGGTGGATGGCCCAGAATCTGGCCTACCTGCCGGAGGGGAAGACCGCATCGACCGATGTGAGTGCCGTCACGGCCGGCTTTTTCGCGCCTATTCGCATCAACGCGGCCCAGACCGCTGCCGAGTTTACGACCGATGCGGCCGTGGTGACCTCCAACGGCTACCTGTACCAGGCCGAAGCGGCCCTTGGCCTGGAGGTAGGCGCCATTACAACCCTGGATCAGGCCGTTGCGCTGGAAGGCGCCCAGGGGCTGTGCCCCCCGGGCTGGCATGTCCCTACCCTCGCCGATATCCGGGGACTGGTGGGCAAGATTCCCCAGCAGACCGCGGTAACCACTCCCTATTTCGATGGATCGGAGTGCTATATGGATGCGTTGAATGCGGATGGTTTCAACATGGCCGCCTTCGGCATGGTATCGATTCTGGACAATACCAGAACCAGCGGAAGCATTACGGGTTTTATGAGTTCTTACAAGGATCACCTTTCCTCGGGAATGTTCTGCGGATCGTCCGTGGGACGAGTGGACGGCAGTGATACCCCTACGGCCACCTACAACACGGCCGGCGATCCCGCCAGCGGCATCAAGAACCTTCAGTTCTACGGGTTTATGCCCATGACGAACAAGGCGTCTTCCAGCCAGTACACCTGCAACGGCACCAAGGTGAGCTACCGGATTGCCGCCCCGCTCCGTTGCGTGCGCGATAAATCGGAATAACGCGTTTATAAAAAAAATATTATTATATTTGTCGAAATTGGCTATTAATAACATTATCATAACGTTATGTTTACTCCTAAGTATTATGTTGCGCCGCAGGTGGAGGATCTCTGCCTGATGGCCGAAAACGGTCTTCTGGCCCAGTCCGCGACGGGTGAAAACTCGGTGCCGGGCAACGGTCTGTGGGATGACGAAGCCTAAAATTTCTGAAGCCATGAGAAAGAAC
>ONIQ01000075.1 GCA_900317925.1 uncultured Bacteroidales bacterium
GTCACTTTGCAGGTGGCGGTCACATTGCCCATCTTCGCGGTGATGGTGGCGGTGCCGGCGGCTTTGCCGGTGATGGTGCCGTTCTTCACGGTGGCCACTTTGGTGTTGGAAGAGGTCCAGGTCACTACCAGGGGATCCGTGGTGTTGGCGGGAGCGAAGCTCACGGTTAAACCGGTGGTCTTGCCTACCTGGATGGTGGCGGTGGAAGCGCCGGTCTTTGCTACGATTTCGGAGTAGGTGGACTTCTCAAACAGAAGCCTCGCCACCTCCAACCGTTGCCCGAGGTCTTGGACTTCCCTGATGGTGAACAGGTCCTCAAAGAGCTTGTAGCAGTCCTCCATGGAGCCGAGGGCCAGAAAAGCCCGAGCCAAATTATCCGTTTGTTCGTTTCGCTGCTGCATCTTTCATATCTCCTTATCACTCGCATGTGAAGGGGTTTGCCTGGCGGCGAGGGACGTGTCCACTTATCGCCTTAATTTGGTAGAGTATTAAAGTATGCCACCCTACACCCTCTTTATCACTTTTGCAGGCACGCCGGCAACTACAGTTCTTTCCGCTACATCCCTTGTGACAACAGCCCCGGCGGCCACTATTGCTCCGTCACCTATCCTCACTCCCGGCAATATAGTAGCATTGGCTCCTATCCAGACATCATTGCCGATTTGGACTGGGGTCGGTATCAGATTCTGTCTTTTTTCGGGATCTATGCTATGATTCAGCGTGGCAATCACACAATTGTGACCGATCAGGGCGTTGTCGCCGATATAGATGCCGCCTTGATCCTGGAAGCGACAACCTGAGTTCAGGAATACATTCTTCCCGAAATGGATGTTCTTGCCGCAGTCCGTATAGAACGGAGGAAAGAGGCTAAACTCCGGGAAGTCGGGCTGGGCCGTGAGCTGGCACATCAAATCGTGCAGCTCCTCTGGGGTGTGATAGGCGTTGTTCATCTCCATGGTGATGCGCAAGGCTTCTTGGGAGAGGGCGTGCATGAGGAGACGGACATCGGAATCGTTACCGATCTCGGCTCCGGAATTCATTATGCTGAGAAATTCGGATAGATTCATGTTTTTGCTCCTTGTCAATCTTGTGGCCGCCGGTAAAATCTCCCCGTCAGCGAATCCGTCCGTTGGGTGTTGATGAAGGCGTGCGGATCTACCTTCCTTACGTCATGAACCACTCTTCTCACGTCATCACCGGACAGCACAGTATAAATCATAGATCGCGGCTCGTTCTTATAAAGCCCCGTCCCTTGGAACAGCGTGGCGGCGTGATGGGTGTCGTCCCGGATTATCCCGTAGACCTCCTCCGGCATATCGGTCACGATCCACATTGTTCTATGCTGGTAGCGGTGGAAGAGTGTATGCAGCGTCTGCGTGGTGCAGAATTGGAACACCATGGAATACAGTGCCCTCTCCCAGCCAAACAAAGCCCCAGCGATACTGAGCATGACCACATTCCCGGCGAGAATAATATTGAATGCATCTCTGCCGCTCTTTTCTGCCAGGTAGATGCTGATGAAATCCGTGCCGCCCGTGCTGGCGTCCGCCCGGAGGCAGAGGCTTATGGCCGCCCCATTCACGATCCCGCCGAACACGCTGTTGAGCAGGGGATCAGAAGCGACGGCGAAGGTGGGGATGAGATCCGTCAGAACGCTGGTAATGGCGACGGAGAGCATGGAAAACAGGGCGAAGTGACGGCCTATGTAGCGGAAACAGATCGCTGCGGCGATGATGTTTAATGTCAAACTGAGTACGGAGTAGGGTACATGGATGCCTACATAGTGCGCGCAGATTTCCTGAATCAGTAAGGAGAGGCCCGTGAAGCCGCCCGGGAAAAGACCCGCCGTTCTTACGAAAGAAACCAGGTTGAAAGCCATAAGGATTGCGCCAGCTGTGATTAGGAAGATGCGCTTTGGTAGTGGCTGTGATTTCATAATCTGCTCCTGTGTGTTTAATTCCTCGTCAAGAGGCCCTTTGCCGACTCAATCAGCCTGTTAAATATCGGGATGA
>ONIQ01000026.1 GCA_900317925.1 uncultured Bacteroidales bacterium
TCAAGGGAGAAATCGTGGGCGAAGGCATCACCTTTGAAAAGGACGTGCTGGTGAACCGCGGCGAGCAGCTGGAAGTCTCCTTCACACCCGAAGAATACGCGCAGCTGATCATCGACAACCCCCGCCTGTGGTGGCCGGTGAACAAGGGGCCGCAGAACCTGTATAAGCTGAAACTCAGCGCGTTTGTGAATGGCACCCTGTCCGATTCCGTGAGTACGGTCTTCGGCATCCGCGACATCGTGTCGGATTGCAATACGCCGGACGGCTCCCGCCAGTTTTACGTGAACGGAAAACGGATTTTCGTACGGGGATCCAACTGGATTCCGGAGGGGATGCTCCGCATGACCCCGGAACGCACCGCCGCGGAATTGCGCTACACCCGCCAGTGCGGCATCAACCTGATCCGCCTGTGGGGTGGCGGCATCGAGGAATCGGCCGATTTCTACCGCCTCTGCGACGAATACGGCATTATGATCTGGCAGGAATTCTGGGTCACCGGCGACACCCAACACCCTCAGGACCAGGATATGTACCTGGCGAATGTAGCATCGACCATCCGGCGCATCCGCAACCATCCGGCACTGGCCTATTACGTGGATTCGAACGAGAGCTACGAGGTCTCCGGCGTACGCGAACTCATTGAAAGGCTGGATGGTACGCGCGGCTATCAGGTGCAGTCCGAATGCTGCGGCATCCATGACGGCAGCCCGTATAAACAGGTAAACCCGATGCGCCACTACGAGAACACCGCCTCCGAGCGCGGCAGCCGGGTGGACGGTTTCAACCCCGAATACGGAAGCCCGTGCATCCCGACGGCCGAAGTCCTGCGGGAAATCATGGACGAGAAAGACCTGTGGCCCATCAACAAAGAGGTCTGGGACTATCTGGACGGCGACGGTTTCCTGTATATGACCACCCTGTACAAGGAACTCACGGACCATTACGGCGAGTCCTCTTCCATTGAGGAATACTGCCAGAAAGGCCAGTTCCTGGGCGCCATGAACATGAAGAGCATCTGGGATGTCTGGAACTACAACAAACTCGATTACGGAGACCGCTATTGCGCCGGCACCCTGTTCTGGCATCACAACAGCCCCATCCGGCGCGTCGGCGCCATGATGTGGGACTGGTCGCTGGAACCCATGGCTTCGCTCTATGCCACCATGCACTCCCTGGAGCCGCTCCATCCCATGTACGACTACCTCAAAAACACCGTATCGGTCTCCAATGACTTCTACCGTTCATGCAGCGGTTATACGGTGAAAGCGCAGGTGTACGATATCCGCAGCCGGAAAGTCTGGGAGCGGAGCGCCCGGATCGATATTCCGGAAGACGGTGTGGTGAACGATGTCATCCGGGTCGATTTCTCCGCCGGCATCTCCCAGGTTCATTTTATCAAACTGTACCTGTACGATGCGGCCGGCAAGGTGGTGGCCGATAATTTCTACTGGCGTTCCAACGACAGATATGAGGGATGGAATACTTCCACCGGCCCCTGCGCTTCCGGTTTCGAGAGCCTGCGGAACCTGGCCCCGGTGAAGATGAAATACACCTGGAAACTACGTTGCGAGAACGGAAAGCACTTCGTGGACATTACCCTGAAGAACACCTCGCACGGAATCTCCTTCTTCAACCGCATCGAACTGTTGGACAAGGAGTTGGTGCCGGTACGTCCGTCCTTCTACGACGACAACTTCTTTTCCCTCATGCCCGGAGAGACCAAGTCCGTCACCATAGAAACGGCCGATGCCCATACCGGCAACGGCCTGATTCTCCGCCTCAGCGGCTGGAATACCGAAACCAAAAGCTTTACGGTAAAATAGCCGTAAAGCGTTTTGGTCGTGCGAAATTAGAAAAATCGATAGAAGACGCCAATCGTCCCGTAAATGGGATAGAGGGTCTGTTCGACCGTTTCAAAACTGCCGGGGAAAATGCCGGTCAGACCCCAATTGAGGTCGGCGGAAAGCCCGAAGTTGCGATAGACCTGCCAATCGACACCGGCGGCGATTCCCAGCTGAAGGCGACGCATGTCTTCGCTGAAATCATAGGTGGCCCACTCCCCTTCTACATCGCCCATATCGATACGGGGCCCGGTCGGGTCTCCCTGCCGGAGGTATCCGTCTGAAGCAATGCCGCTGAAATTCTTCGAAAGCAAGACCGAGAGATAAGGACCGGCTTTCAGGCTTACGGTCCGGCTTACGGCATATGTAGCCTTGACAGGAATCGTCAGCATCCACTGCGTTACGTCCTGCTGGACATGCCCTGTGAAAAGGCCGCTGAGACGGCTGTCACCTTTGACCACCTCCATGCGGTAACCTTTGGTGGTGACTTCTGCTTTCATGCCTTTATTCTCAACATAAAGCCCTGCCAGCACGCCCCAACCCTGTCCCAGCGACAAGGTCGCATCGACACCGGCTGTCAGAGAAGGGGTGAGACGGAAGGAATCGATGCTCCGGATGGTAGCCGGCATGCCCAGCGGGGCGGTTCCGCCGATACTGTATCCGACGCGGGCTTTCACATCCAGCGTCCCGGACAATTCTCCTTTTTGCGCCAGGGCCGGAACGGCAAAAAAGGCGCAGGCAACGATGATAGAAAAAACCTTTTTCATTGCTTCTTCAAGTTTTCAAAGTACACTTTAACCTCGTCAATGCACAGTGTGCTGCCGATGGCACCTTCGAAGGTGGCGCCATCCTTGCTGGACGAGAACACCACCGTCATGTTATATCCCAGCTCGGCAAGCACCTCCGGATCCGCATCGCCACCTTCAAAGAACATCTCGAAGGGAGTCCAATCATCTGTAGGCGGGACCTTGGCCATCTGGGCCTTCCGGACAATATAGGGGCTGGAAAGGACGTCATCCCCGTAGAGGAACACATCCTGGCCATTCTCGTCCTTGTTCCGGTAGAAGACGGCGTAAATGCTGGCTTCGTCCACACGGCCCGGGACCGGTTCCATATTGGCATTGGTGTACGTATCGCCGGGACGGTATTTGTAATACCCGGTAACCCGCGTTGGCACCTGCGCTATGGGCGTTCCGAATTGCGTCGCCTTAAGGGGATTGACAAGGATCTTCTCCATCAGGAATTTCCCGATGAACAGATTCCCGGCGGCAATGGGTTTCTTGAACATATGGCCCAGCGCTCCGGCATCCTGCGTGTTCAGGCACACACCCTTTCCCATGTATCCGTTTTCCATCGAATATGTGGGCTGTTCCGTAGCCTTCGAGTCCGTCTTGATCAGGATGGCCCCGGGATTGCCCGAAGCCCAGATGTCGTCACGTTTGCCAGATGCATCTAACTCATAGAAAGCGTGATACTGATTGTTGTTCATGCCTTCCACGGTCTCCACGTGTTCAAAACCAAACAAGGTGGTGGGCAGTGAGGCTTCCTTAAATCCAACGGTATACCGGCGTTCCCAGGCGCCATCCTCCGATTTGACCACATAGATGACGGGACCACCCTTGAAATTCTGCTCGGATCCACTGGGAGGATTGATGGTTGCGCCCTCGGTGACGGTGAAGAAAACGGGAAGCCGGTCGGGCAGCAGGCTCATCGATTTAACGGAAAAGACAATGTCCTTGCCGGCAGAAGGGATGTTATCCTGCCGCATCTGTGAAGGTTGATAAAAGAGGGCGGCGTACTGCTCCCCCTCCAGATAAGCACTGACGATGTCGCACTCCTGATTCAGGGGCTCGCTCTTGATACAGGAACCGAGCAAGGCGATTGCACATATCCCTGTGAAAAACTTTTTCATCATATCATTACAAATTCAGTATATTATTCATCCAGGAAGGCGTGGAGCGAATTCTTGGCTCCGGCAAACCAAAGCAGGTCTCCGGTTTCGAACCGGAATTCCGCTTTCGGATTGGTAATCAATTCATTGCCGCGAAGGACGCAAATGATCATACACCCATAGGAACGCATATCCAGGTCCCGAAGGGTCTTGCCTACGATCAGCGAGTGGGCATTATCCAGCGTAACGGGCTGGACAATGAATTCGGAATTGTCGTCGGACGAAGCATAGAAATCGGCCGGGGACTGTTGCGTGATCTCTCCCTCCATGATTGACAGGAAACTGTCCAACTGCTCGCGGGTACCCACGGCCAGCAGGCGGTCGAACGGATAGATCCGCTCCCCTCCCGCAGGGACGACGATCGATTTGGTACCGCGCTGGATTTTGATGATATTCACGCCGGACGTGTGCCGGAAAGGCATTTCCCGCAGGGTCAGACCCACATATTGCGAGTCGGGCGAAATGATGACCAGCTCGGTCCCGACATTGTATTTTTCCAGTTTGGCCTTTACCGAATGGGTTACCGGCGCACGTTTCGCGGCCCGCTCATCGGTGGCATTCAGGTTCTCCAGGAAGCGCTGCTCGATATGGATGAAGCGGTTCAGGATCTTTCGCAGCGGATAATAGGCCAGGACGAAGACCAACAGGATAAAGATAATTTCGGTCATGGACAGCTCGAAATGAGCCGTAATGGACAGCAGGATGCACATAAAGGCGATTCCCAGCCGGAGCAGATCCAGCGAGAGCAGCGGCCAGGCATTGCTTTTCCGGTTCTTGACCAGCTTGGTCTGGGAAACATGCATGCCGGGGCCCGTACTGGTGAGTCCGTAAAAAAACGGAGCCTGTGCCAGCACGGTCAATACCACCGCCAGGATGTTCCGGGCATTCTGGCCCCAGGAAGTGAGCCATTTGGCCAGGATCTGGTTCGAGAACAGGCCGCACAGCACGGAAACGGCAACCAACAGCACCAGATAGACACCGACGCGGATGAAATAATTCTTCAGGTACACCCGCCATTCACTCAATTCCACGCCCGTATGACCTTTGTCCTCCTGCATGCTGTCGATCCGCACCTGCCAGTGGGCGGGCATCTTTCTGCGCAGCAAACCCAGCGCCGGGCCGGCCGCCTTGATCATATACGGCGTCGTAAAGGTCGTAATCACCGACACGGCGATCACCACGGGGTAGATAAAGTCACGCATCACGCCCAGCGAACAGCCGAGCGATGCGATGATAAAGCCGAATTCACCCAGTTGTGCGAGCGAAAAACCGGCATTCGTAGCGGTCTCGAGGCCCTTCCCGGCCAGGATCGCACCGCCGAACGAAAAGAACAGGTGGCCGATGACAACCACCAGGGTCAGCACCAGTACGGCTCCCCAGTTTGCGCCGATAACAGCCGGATCCACCATCATGCCCACGGAAACGAAGAAAATGGCACCGAACAGGTCTTTGATGCCGCCCAGCAGATGTTCGATACGCTCCCCTTCCAGGGTTTCGGACAGGATGGAACCCATGACGAAGGCACCCAGTGCGGAGGAAAACCCTACGGAGTCGGCAATGGATACCATACCGAAACACAGACCCACGGCCACCACCAGCAAGGTCTCGTCATTGAGCAGTTTCTTGGCTTTTTTGAGCGCAGAAGGAATGACATAGATGCCAACCAGGAACCACAGAACCAGGAAAAAGACCAGGCGTACCAGCGATTTGATCATGGCGCCGCCTTCAAAACGGCCCGTTGCGGCCATGGTGGAAAGCAGCACCATCAACAAGACGGCAATCAGGTCTTCCACCACCAGGCTGCCGAAGATGACCGAGGCATAGGGTTTCTTTTTCAGCCCCATTTCGTCATAGGCCTTGATAATGATGGTGGTCGAGGACATGGACAGCAGTCCGCCAAGGAAGATGCCTTCCATGGTGGTCCAGCCCATAAACTGGGCCACGATGACGCCCAGGATGAACATGCCCACACTCTTGACCATCGCCATGGTGATGGCCGCGCTGCCCACTTTGACCAGTTTCTTGAAACTGAATTCAAGCCCCAGGGCGAACAGGAGGAAAATGATACCGATCTCCGACCACTGGTTCACCGCTTCGTGACTGGTCAGGGAGAATAGCCCCAGGTGCGGTCCCACGACGAAACCGGCCATGATGTAGCCCAGGATAAGCGGCTGCTTGAGGGCCTTGAAAACAATCGTGAAAAAGCCGGCGGCAATCAGGATCACCGCGAGGTCTTTCACCAAATTCAACTCTTCAGACATCTATACCGTTTTCTTTTTCATTCTTCCTGCTTGCGGAGGGTAAACCATCAGGCACACCCGATCAGCACGAAAAACATGTTCATCTGACAAAGATACATAAAAATTTCTTTGATTTCAGCGTTTTCCTCCCGATATTTGTCAAATGACACGCGATCATCATATGATAACACGAATAAGCCTCTTGATATCCCTATCGTTTCTCTTCTCGGCTGCCTTGCAGGCCCAGGAAGCCTTCCTGGTCAAAGAGGCGCAGCGTCCCCTCTCCGTTTCCACCCTGCCCGGCGGCATCCAGCAAGCCGATTTCGGCCGCGTGGCGTTCGGCCAGTTGGAAATCCGGCTCACTTCCCGTACCGGGCGGGACACCGTCATCCTGCATCTGGGAGAACGGGCGATCGACGGGCGGATCTGGCGCAACCCCACCACAACGGTACGCTATCGCAAGCAGGTGCTGTCGCTGCAAAAAGGGACACACACGTATGCGTTCGACATCGAACCGGATCGGCGGAATACCGGCCGCGATGCAATCAAGATGCCCGCCGCCATCGGCGAAGTGCTCCCATTTCGCTGGCTGGAGGTAGAGAATTACGGGCGGCCGCTGCGTGCAAAGGATATCACCCGATACGCGGTGCACGTTCCTTTCCGGGACGATGCGGCATCGTTCCGCTGCAGCAACGATACCTTGAACCACTTGTGGGATCTCTGCAAATACACCGTCAAAGCAACCTCATTTACAGGCTATTACGTTGATGGAGACCGTGAACGGATTCCCTACGAGGCCGATGCGCTCATCAACCAGCTCTGCCACTACGCGGCCGATTGTGAATTCACGACGGCCCGACGGACGCTGGCCCATCTGCTGGATCATCCCACCTGGCCCACCGAATGGATCCTGCAGGCCATCCCCATCGCCTGGAACGACTGGATGTTTTCCGGGGATGACAGTTTTATCCGTGCGCATTACCCCTTGCTGAAAAAGCGGACCCTGCTGGATTTGCGGACCGAAAACGGTCTTATCAGCACCACCACAGGCCTCCAGACCCCCGAATTCCTGGCATCTATCAACCGGACGGCCCCCATCCGTGACATCGTGGACTGGCCGCATACCGGCGGAACGGGGCTGGCCAAAGGCCAGGGCGGCGAAGATGACGGCTATGTCTATACCGATTGCAATACGGTGGTGAATGCCTGGTTCTACCATGCCCTGGTTCTGATGGAAGAGATGGCCCGTCACCTGGGTTATTCCACGGATGCGGAGCTCTTTGGAGATGCCGCCCAAAAGGTCCAGGAAGTGTTTGATAATGAACTATATGATCCCGCTCGCGGGGTCTATGTCGATGGCATCGGGACCTCCCACGCGGCCCTGCACGCCAATGTGTTCCCGCTGCTGTTCGGACTGGTCCCGCCCGAGCGGCAGGAGGGCGTGGTAGCCTTTATCCGTTCGCGCGGCATGGCCTGCAGCGTTTATGGGGCCCAGTTCCTGCTGGATGCCCTGTACCAGGCCGGGGAGGCCGGTTATGCCCTGAGCCTGCTGTCCTCCGACAGCCTCCGCAGCTGGTACAACATGCTGCGCGTCGGTTCCACCCTCACCCTCGAGGCCTGGGACGACTCCTTCAAGCCCAACCAGGACTGGAATCACGCCTGGGGCGCCGCGCCGGGCAACCTCCTCCCCTTCCGGTTGATGGGTTTCCAGCCCCTTGAGCCGGGCTGCACGCGCGTCCGCATCCACCCCCAGCCGGCCTCCCTCAAATGGGCCCGCGCCACCATCCCCACCCTCCTTGGTCCCGTCCATATCCGCCTCCGCACCGCCCGCTCCGGCCGGCTGCGCATCCGCGTCCGCGCCCCCCGCGGCATGACCGTCCAGCTTGGGGAAATGGAGAAAAGTCAGTAAATTTACAGACCATGAGAAAAATGAGCGTATTGAGTTTGATGCTGGCGCTGGCCCTGACGGCCTTCGCCCAGCCTGCAGCAAAAGGTCAACGGACTGAAGATCTGCCTAATCCGGCGGAAATCCGGCCGGAGGATTACCGGATTTCCCGGAAGGACCTGCAGAAGGCCCTGCATATTCTGTACGGCCCCGGGCCGGAGAACCTCGTCTATCCCAACCCCGCACCGGGGGCCCAGTGGTATCCGCAGGCGGGTCTGGGCCTTTTCATGCACTGGGGCATCCACAGCATGATCGGCGTCCAGCCTTCCTGGAACATGATCAAAGACTATGAGTGGGGCGGCGAGTACCACAGCCGCGAAGAATATTACGGCCAGGCTTATCGCTTCGATCCGCAGGAGTATCATCCCGAAAAATACTTGCAGGCGGCAGCGGACGCGGGTTTTACCTACGCCGTGCTCACCACCCGTCACCACGACGGATACGCCCTTTGGCCGTCGAAATACGGCATCGGCACCAAACAATACATGCACGGACGCGACCTGCTGGAACCGTATGTAAAGGCTTGCCGCGATGCCGGGCTCAAGGTGGGATTCTACTATTCTCCGCGGGACTGGCACTACCCCGGAGACCGGCCGGAGACCGAATGGGACGTGGCTACCTGGGGCAAGCGGGGCCCGGTGAAAGACACCGTGGCCAACCGGCAGGCCTTCGAGCACTTCTTCGCCTACGTGATCGCCCAACTGGAAGAACTCCTGACCCGTTACGGCAAGATCGACGTCCTGTGGCTGGACGGCATGGGCTGGTACGGCATCCCCGTCCAGGACCTGCAGACCGATAAGGTCTATGCCTGGATCCGCAGCCTGCAGCCGGACATCGTCATCAACGACCGCTGGGGCAACATCGTCAACCCCGACAACCCGGAGGGCACGTCGGTGCGCATCGGCGACTTCACGACCCCCTTCGAATGCCAGACCCCGACCTATGTTCCCTCTGCCTGGTGGGAGCACTGCCATATCTGGAACGGCAAGGGTGGCGGCTGGGGTTATAATAAAAAAGGTATCTTCAGGCCCTTCTCCTGGTTTATGGAAGAATATGTGGCTTCCCGCTCGCTGGGAGGCAATTTCCTCATCAACGTAGGACCTTCCGGAACGGGCGACATGCATCCGAATTTCTACCGCGAGATAGCCAAGGTACAGGCGTGGATGGCCACCGGCGCCGAATCGGTCTGCGGGAACGGGCCCTCCCCCGGCGTGGAACGCAGCAACGTCCCGCTCACCACCCGCGGGGCCGATATCTGGTATGCCCACGTCCTGGCGCGCTTCAAGGGTCAGGTCTCCGTCAAGACCGACCGGAAGCCGGCGAAGGTCATCCTGCTGCGTACCGGAGAGCCGGTATCCTGCATCTGGCGCGATGGTTTCCTGCATTTCAAATTGCCCCGGGAAAGCCGGACCGATGCGGACGACGTGGTGAAAATCACGTTCTAAAATAAAAAAAAGATGGAGGGTCAGCCCTCCATCAACTTTTTATATTTGAAGCGTTTGGGTTCGTCGTCACCCAGGCGCATCTTCCGGTTGGCCTCGTATTCCTGGTAGTTCCCTTCAAAGAAATATACGCTGGAATCGCCCTCGAACGCCAGGATATGCGTGGCGATACGGTCCAGGAACCAGCGGTCGTGGCTCACCACCACCGCGCAGCCCGCAAAATCGTCCAGGCCCTCTTCCAGAGCCCGTATTGTATTGACATCCACATCGTTGGTCGGTTCATCCAGCAGGAGCACATTCCCCTCGTCCTTGAGCGTCAGGGCCAGATGCAGCCGGTTCCGTTCACCGCCGGAAAGGATGCCGCATTTCTTCTCCTGGTCGGCCCCGCTGAAATTGAAACGCGACACCCAGGATCGCGCGTTGATGTCCCGGTTCCCCAGCCGCACCCACTCGGAATTGCCCGCAATGGTCTCGTACACGGTTTTATCCGGATCGATGGAACGATGCTGCTGGTCCACGTAGGCCAGTTTCACCGTCTCGCCAATTTCGATGCTGCCGCTGTCGGGCTGTTCGATGCCCATAATCAGCCGGAACAGGGTGGTCTTGCCCGCGCCGTTCGGGCCGATAACGCCCACGATGCCTGCCGGCGGAAGGACGAAGCTGAGGTGCTCGAAGAGAAGTTTGTCTCCGTAGGCCTTGCTAACATCATGGAATTCAATGACTTTATTGCCAAGATGCGGGCCGTTGGGGATATAGATTTCCAGGTTGGCTTCCTTTTCTTTCACATCGGCCGAGGCCATCTTCTCGTAAGCGCCCAGACGGGCTTTCTGCTTGGCCTGGCGGGCCTTCGGGGCCATCCGGACCCATTCCAACTCGCGTTCCAGGGTCTTGCGCCGCTTGCTCTCCTGCTTCTCTTCCATGGCAAGGCGTTTGGTCTTCTGGTCCAGCCAGGAGGAATAATTCCCCTTCCAGGGAATGCCCTCTCCCCGGTCCAGTTCCAGGATCCAGCCGGCCACGTTGTCCAGGAAGTAACGGTCATGCGTAACGGCGATCACCGTCCCCTTGTACTGCTGCAAATGGGCTTCCAGCCACTGGATGGATTCGGTATCCAGGTGGTTGGTGGGCTCGTCCAGCAGAAGGACATCGGGCTGACGCAGCAGCAGGCGGCAGAGGGCCACCCGGCGCCGTTCACCGCCCGACAGGGTTGCCACCGATGCATCCGGCGGCGGGCACTGGAGGGCATCCATCGCCCGTTCCAGTTTGGAATCGATTTCCCATCCTCCCACATGCTCGATCTGCTCCGTGAGCTCGCCCTGACGTTCGATGAGCGCGTTCATGCGGTCATCGTCCATCGGCTCCATGAAAGCTGCCGAGATCTCGTTGTACTCGGCCAGCAGGTCCATCACCTCCTGAACCCCTTCCTGAACCACTTCCAGCACGGTTTTGGACGGATCCATCTGCGGTTCCTGCTCCAGGTAGCCGACACTGTAGCCCGGCGCCCAGACCACCTCTCCCTTGTAGGATTTCTCAACCCCGGCGATGATTTTCAGGAGCGTGGATTTACCCGAGCCGTTCAGACCGATGATGCCGATCTTGGCCCCGTAGAAAAAGGACAGGTAGATGTCCTTGAGGATAACCTTGTTGTTGTGCGGGAGGACCTTGCCCACCCCGTTCATGGAGAAAATGATTTTTTCGTCAGCCATACCTTGGTCGATTTGTACAAATATACTTTAAATGTAAGAATCCACAAAATAATTTGGCTGTTTGCAAAAAATGTCCTACATTTGTAATCCCAAACGAAACAGGGGCGTAGCTCAGCTGGTTTAGAGCGCTTCAGTCACATTGAAGAGGTCATCGGTTCGAATCCGATCGTCCCTACCGGAAAGGCCTGGTTTTCAGGCATTAAAGAATTCAGGCAGAACTAGGCGTACACGTCAATGGTTCTGCTTTTTGATTTAAAACCGGTTTGTAATGGTTAGAGCGATTGTTCATTACATCCTCAAGACGCTGGGCCTGGCCCTTGTCGTCTTCCTGTTTATGGTCTGTGTGACCAGTGTAACCCCCATTTACCGTTTTCGCGCGCCCGCTCCCTTCCAGGGGCCGGACATCTTCAATCCCTATCGGGAACTGGATACGGCGAATTGCTGGAAGCGCTCCCTCTTTCATTGTCACACGCGTGTGAAAGGCCCGCTGAACGAATGCGAATTCTGGCCCGGCGAAGTCTATGACGATCTGAAGAAGTTCAACTACGATATCATCACCTTCTCCAACCATAACGAGCTCACGGTGCATCCGTACGACTCCACCCTCCAGGTGAACGTCTATGAGCACGGCTACAACCTGTTCAAATACCACAAGCTGGTCTTCGGTTGCAAGAAGGTCATTCATTTCGACCACTTGATTCCGCTGCTGACCTCGCAGAAACAGTTCCAGCTGGACTACCTGGGACGCAGTTCGGACTTTATCCAGATGAACCACCCGTATCGAACCGTAGGTACCTGCAAGAAGCATTTCGAGGAACTTTCGGGCTACGAGATCATGGAACTGGACAGCGGTTCGGGCACCGAGAACGAGTACTGGGACTGGGCGCTGAGCGCCGGTCACTACAGCTTCGGCCTGGCCAACGACGACCTCCACTACCCCGATCGGACGCACAAGATCGCCGTGCGCTGCAATTTCCTCTGCAGCCCCGACGGCACCTATGCCTCCATCAAGAAAACCCTGCTGGGCGGCTGCTACTATGCCATGCGCGTGCCGGATTACGGCGACGGAGACTGGACGGTCAAGTACGAGAAAAATCGCCACCTGCCCTTTGTGCAGGATATCGGCATGCGGGACGATGGAACCATCTACCTGAAGGTCTCCGTGGTGGCCGACAGCATCAAGGTCTATGGGCAGGATCACGCCACGCTGGCCCGCACGGACCGCTGCGACACCCTCTCCTACACCATCCGCCCGGAAGATACGTACGCCCGCATGACCGCCTGGTTCCCCGAGGGTGAAGTCATCTACACGAATCCGTTTGCGCGGTTCGATTCGAGCGTGTCTGCCACTCCGTACGACGGAACGCCGCAGCAGGTAAGCATCCCGCTGACCATCCTCTTCAACCTGCTGCTGCTCGCGTTGGCGGTCGGACTGATCGTCCTGTTCCACAAAATTCTGTTTTGGAAATGAAACTGTTTAAAAAGAATATCTCGCTCACAGTCTTCTGCCTGGTGCTGAGCCTCTATACGCTGGTGGCCTTCCACGCTCCCTTCTACCGGCACCTGCTGAGCGTTATTGAACCCGGCTTGAACGGCTCGTTTATCGTTGCCAGCATGGTCCTGCTGATGATCGCCGGCAATTTCTTTGCCTACTATTTGGTTCTGTCCCTGGGCCGTTTCGTGGGCAAATGCATCCTCGCCTTCACCCTGGTGGGCGACGCCATCATGCTCTATTTTGTCCGCAATTTCAACGTGCTGGTAACGGACGACATGATGGGCAATGTCTTCAACACCCAGTATTCCGAAGCCTCCGGTTTCTTCTCCTGGGCCCTGGTGGGCTACGTCCTGGTGCTGGGCGTCCTGCCCTGCATCTACCTCTTTGCCCGGAAAGTGGACTACGACGGGGCGAAGAAAGCCCTGGGACGCATCGGCATCGCCCTCGGCGCGGTGGTCCTGGTGGTATTCGGCAACATCACCAACTGGCCCTGGATGGACCGGAACGCCACCCAGCTGGGCAGCATGCTCATGCCCTGGTCCTATACCGTGAATACCTTCCGCTATTTCAGCGCCGAACGCCGCCGCAACGTCAAAGAGATTCCGCTGGAGGATCCGGTGGCCATTTCCAAGAGCCGCGATGTGTGCGTGCTCATCATCGGGGAATCGGCCCGACGCGACCATTTCTCCCTGTACGGCTACGACCGGGAAACCAACGCCTACACCGCCCAGGACAGCGTATCGGTCCTGCTCGCGAATTCCTCGGCCACCTACACCGTGGCGGGCGTCAGGTGCATCCTGCAGCCGTGCGACACCAAGGAACTGTACGAAATCCTGCCCAACTACCTGTATCGGAACGGCGTAGATGTAACGTGGCGCACCAGCAACTGGGGCGAGCCGCCGGTACACATCGAAAAGTATTGGAAAAAGGCCGATCTCAAGGCGATGCATCCCGAGGCCGATGAGCGGTTCGACGGCATCCTGCTGGCGGGTCTGAAGGAGGACATCCTCTCCAGCACGGCCGATAAAGTCTTCGTGGTCCTGCATACGAATACCAGCCACGGACCGGCCTACAACACCTGCTATCCGCCCGAATTTGAGAAATTTACGCCGGTGTGCGAGACGGTCGAGATGTCCAAGGCCTCGCAGGAGGAAGTGTTCAACGCGTATGACAACAGCATCCTGTACACGGATTGGCTCATCCATTCGGTGATTTCCATTCTGCGGGAGATTCCGGACCGCCGTTGCTGCATGCTCTACATCTCCGACCACGGGGAATCCCTGGGCGAAAACAACCTCTACATGCACGGCCTTCCCATGGCCCTGGCCCCTAAGGAGCAGTACGAAATCCCCTACCTGGCCTGGACCAATGACCCGGCCCTTTCTGTTAAGCCGGAAATGACTCTGGCCGGGCGCGCAGATGCTGACACCCTGGCGGGGCGCGCAGATCCTGACACCCTCCCGGCAGCGCGGACCAATGACCCTGCATCGATGGAGGGGCAGTTTACCATCTACCACAGTGTCCTGCGGTTCCTGGGTATCGACGCCCCTATGTACGAGGCAGAGAAGAGTATCTTTTAAGAGAAGACGATCTTTTAGCGGCATAATCCGTATATTTGCATGAGAAATACTGGAAAATAAGACTAATTCGAGAGGATATGAAAACCATTGGCAGAAGAGTGTTTTTGAAGGAAGGATTTGCCGGAGCTTTGGGCCTGGCAGTGGCGTCCGGAGCTGGTCTGGGCTCGCTGAACGCCTGTTCACAGGAAACGGAACAGCAACTGAAGAAGGCTGTCAAGGCCGCCGGGAGCTATGATGTGGTCGTGGCTGGCGGAGGTCCGGCCGGCTTCGTCGCTGCCATCGCCGCTGCGCGCCAACTCAACAGCGAGGTCAGCCCCCGACTCAACCGTGAAGGCGCCCGCCAAGCCGGCACCCCCGACGCCCAAACCCCGCGCAAACGGGTAGCCCTCATCGAGCGGTATGGTTTTCTGGGCGGTATGGCCACTATGGGCTACGTAGCCCCGCTGAGCGTTTTCGCCTTCGTGGACAAGGAAAAAGATCCCCTTCACGGCGAATTGGTTATCGGCGGCATTCCGTGGGAGTTTGTCCAGCGGTTGGAACAGATGGGCGGCGCCTTCATCGAATGGCCCAAAGCCAATGTCGATTTCGACATCGAACTGTATAAACTCCTCACGCAGCGGATGGTGCTGGAAGCCGGTGTGGATCTTTACCTGCACTCCTCCCTGATCGGCTGCGAGCTGGCAGGGAATGCCATCGAAAAGGTTTTCATCGAAAATAAAAACGGTCTGGAGTCCCTGGAGGCCAAGCGTTTCATCGACACCACCGGCGACGGCGACCTGGCGTGGATGGCGGGCGTCCCGATGCAGGACAACCCCGATGGGGACCTGCAGCCCTCGTCCTTCTGCTTCGTGCTGAGCGGCGTGGACACCCAAAGCGACCTGCTCAAAAACTGCATGTACCACAACGGACTGAACGGCCCCAGCCAGTGCGTTCCCGTCCGCGAAAAGCTCCTTCAACTGAAGGCCGACGGGGCCGATATTCCCGATTTCGGGGGTCCCTGGTTCAACAACGTCCTGCATGAGGGAAGCGTGGCGGTCAACATCACCCGCACCGCCGCCGATTCCACGGACAACCGCAATTTCACCGATGCGGAATGCCGGCTGCGCGAAGAGATTTTCCTCTTTACCGACCTGCTGCGCAAGCATTTCCCGGAATTCAAAGACTGCTACGTCAGTTCCACGGCACCCCAGGCGGGCATCCGCGAAAGCCGCCGCATCCGCGGGGTCCATACCGTCACGGGCGAGGAATATGTCCGGGCCGAGCACTATCCGGACAGCATCTCGCGGGGAGCGCATCCCATCGACATGCACGCCAGCAAAGGTTCCGAGCAGGTGCGCATCACGTTGAAGCAGCCGGCCTATGTGCCGTACCGTGCCCTCATCGCGCCGGACTATCCCAACCTGCTGGTCGCGGGCCGATGCATTTCGACCGATCGCCGCGCGCTGGCTTCCCTCCGGGTGCAGGCCAGTTGCATGGGAACGGGACAGGCAGCCGGCGTGGCGGCCGCCCAAAGCATCGCCGCGGGCAAAAATGTCCAGGACATCGACACCGACGCCCTGGTCCGTACGCTCCGCGAAATGGGCGCCAAAGTCTGACGTGCCTTGGACGAAGCATGCAGCTATTTAAGACGAGCACGCTGGTGAAGACGGTTCTGTAAGATTATGAATATCGTTCAATTACATACATTGACGGCCGGGCAGACGGAAGATTTGCTGGGGCTGATGAAAGAGCTGAATCCACAGATCAAGGTGACGGTCCAGATGCTCCAGGATACGGTACAGGATCCTGGAACGCGGCTTTTTGCGGCGATCGAACCGGACGGGCACATCGTGGGATGTGCCACCCTTTGCATCAGCCATTCCCCCACTGGCCGCAAGGGCGACATCGAGGATGTCGTGGTTCATTCGGCCTACCGCGGACAGGGGCTCGGACGAGGGTTGATGGAACACATCATCGCGTATGCACAGGCGGAATGGTCACCACTCCTGCTGCATCTGACCTCCCATCCCACGCGCGTGGCCGCCAACCGGCTCTACCAGGCCATCGGCTTCCAGCCCTACCCTACAAACGTCTATAAGTTACCGCTATGAACGAGCTGATGGAACGCATGTTAGCGTGTGCGGATCCATCTCAGGTGGAGGGGCTTTCACGCTTTTTCAAGACCGGTCCCGGCCAATATGGCGAGGGCGATCAGTTCCTGGGAATCAAGGTACCGGTGACGCGGGCGGTGGTAAAGGCATGCTGGCGGGAGCTGCTGCCGGCCGATGGCCATGCGGCCCGCCCGAAAAATGGCCATGCGGCCCGCCCGGGAGACGCACAAACGATCTTTCCGGAACTGGAGGAATGTATCCGTTCCGAGTACCATGAAGTGCGACTGGCGGCCCTGCTCACTTTGGTAGCAATCTTTCACTACGCTAAAAAAGCGGCAGAGAAAACCGGGATGCTGCAAAAACAGTGCATAGACTTCTATCTGGCGCACACAGCGTACATCAACAATTGGGACCTGGTGGACCTGAGCTGTTATCCCCTGCTGGGCGAATGGCTGCTGGACAAAGACCGTACTCTGCTCTACGACCTGGCCCGTAACGGCAAAACCCTCTGGGAGCAACGCATCGGCATTGTCAGCACCATGACCTTCATCCGCCACGGACAGTTGGAGGACACCTTTGCCCTGGCCGATATCCTCCTGCACCACCCGCACGACCTCATCCACAAGGCCGTAGGCTGGCTCCTCCGTGAGGCCGGAAAACGCGACAAAGCCGCCCTGGAGGCGTATCTGAAGGGAGCCCTCGCTGAGGCCGTAGGCGCTGCCGAGGACGGAGCCCTCGCTGAAGCGGGAGCTGCCGTCCGTCAGCCGGCGACGTCCCGCTACCGGACCATGCCCCGCACCATGCTGCGATACGCCATCGAGAGATTCCCGGAGGCCGAGCGGCAAGCCTATCTAGCCAGGTGACGGCGTCGCCCTCTTTTTCCTGTTGTAACCATGGATATCGAAACGCATCCCTTTGAACCGTTCCTGCCGGAAGGCGCCCGCATCCTGTTCCTGGGCAGCTTCCCGCCGCAGCCGCACCGCTGGTCCATGCCATTCTACTACCCCAACTGGATCAATGATTTCTGGCGGATCATGGGACTTCTTCACTTCGGAGACAAGGACCACTTCTGCATCCCCGCCGAAAAGCGGTTCGACGAGGCCGCCATCCGGGCCTTCTGCACGGAGCGCGGGCTGGCCTTCTACGACACCGCCTGCGCAGTCCGCCGCCTCAAAGACAATGCTTCCGATGCCTTCCTGCAGGTGGTCACACCGACCGATATCCCCGCGCTGCTCGCCCGCATTCCCCGTTGCCACGCCCTCGTTACCACCGGCGAGAAAGCCAGTTCCGTCGTGGCGGACACCTTCGGCTGCGGAGTGCCGCCCGTGGGCGGCTGCATCGACCTGAACCTTCCGGATGCCGGCGGAAACCGGCCCCTGCGCTTCTGGCGCATGCCTTCCACCTCGCGCGCCTATCCCCTGCCGCTCAGCAAAAAAGCAGAAGCGTACCAGCAACTGCTACGGATAGAATACAGCGACTCACTCGCTATCTGACAAGAATTTTCCGGTGATACTTCCGGGATTGGAGGCCACCTCCGCCGGAGCGCCGCAAGCGACAATCCGTCCTCCTTGGATGCCGCCGCCGGGGCCCATGTCCACCAGATAGTCAGCCTGACGGATCACATCCAGGTCGTGCTCGATGACAATGACCGTGGCGCCGTTGTCTATCAGATGGTGAAACACCTTCATAAGCGTCTGGACGTCAAGCGGATGCAGGCCGATGGTGGGTTCGTCGAACACGAACACCGAATCTCCCTGCCCGCGGCCCATCTCGCTGGCCAGCTTGAGGCGCTGGGCTTCGCCGCCTGACAGGCTGGGCGTGGCTTCCCCCAGGGTCAGGTAGCCGAGGCCGAGATCGTGCAGCACCTGCAGGCGGGTCTTGACGAGATTCACATCCGCACACGCTTCCAGTGCCTCGTCCACACTCATTTCCATCAGCTGCGGCAGCGTGTGGCCGCCTTTCCGGTGGATCTCCCAGGCCGCGCGTGCATAACGGGAACCGTGGCAGTCCGGGCACGGGATATCCACATCCGGGAGGAACTGGACGTCCAGGCTGATGGAGCCCGTCCCGTCACAGGTAGGACAGCGGAGCTTTCCGGTATTGTAGGAAAAGTCCCCGGCTTTCCAGCCGCCGGCCTTGGCCTCGTCAGCCTTGGCAAAGACCTTCCTGAGTTCGTCGTGGACATTGGCATAGGTAGCCACGGTGGAGCGCACGTTGATGCCAATGGGCGTGGCGTCTATGAGTTTGACCTGGCGAATGCCATCTTCCTGGATATCAATTACATGCCTGGGCAGTTTGGTACCGTCGATGTGCGCCTTGAGACCGGGAATCAAGCTCTCCAGGATGAGGGTGGTCTTGCCGGAGCCGGATACGCCCGTGACGACGGAGAGGCGTCCTTTCGGGAACGTGACCTCCAGCGGTTTCACGGTATGGATGGCGCCGGTGGTCATGCGGATGCTCCCGAGATCGAAGAGGTCCCGCCTTCGCGGAGCCGGTTTCAGCCCGCTTTTCAGGAACGGGCCGATCCGGGAGGCGGGGTTGGCCTCCAGCTCCCCTACCGTCCCTTGCGCGATGATCGTGCCGCCCTTGGCTCCGGCTTCCGGGCCCAGTTCGATTACCCAGTCGGCATGCTTCAATACATCGGTGTCGTGGTCTACCAGCACCACCGTGTTGCCGTCGGCCACCAGGTCATCCATTACGCCCGTGAGGCCTTCCAGGTTGGAAGGATGAAGCCCGATGGAAGGCTCGTCCAGTACGTAAAGCACCCCGGTGGTGCGGTTACGTACGGCACGGGCAAGCTGCACCCGTTGCCGCTCTCCGGTGGAAAGCGTGGCCGCCGCACGGTCCAGCGACAAGTAGGAAAGCCCCAGGTCCACCAGGCGGCGGGCGGTGTCCTGGAAGGATTCGCAGATGCGTTCGGCCATGGGCCGCATGGGTTCCGGAAGCGATGCCGGCACGCCTTTCACCCATTCGATGAGTTCCGAGAGGGTCATTTTGCAGGCATCGGCCAGGTTGATGCCGCGCAGCAAGGGCGCCCGGGCGGCCTCAGAAAGGCGCGTACCGCCGCATTCGGGGCAGACATCCTCCTTGAGAAACTTCTCCACGCGCTTCATCCCGGCCTCGTCCTTTACCTTGGAAAGGGCGTTCTGGACGCTGTACACGGCGCTGTAGTAGGTGAAATCCATCTCGGCGAAACCGTTGGTCTTTTCGTTCTTGTAAATGATATGGCGTTTTTCCGCGGGGCCGTGGAAGACGATTTCCTTTTCCTCTGGGGTGAGGTCCTTGAAGGGGATGTCGGTGCGCACGCCCATCTCGCGGGCGATGTCCTTCATCAGCGACCACATCAGCGAGCCCCAGGGGGCGACGGCACCTTCATCGATGGTGAGGGTTTCGTCCGGGACCAGGGTGGATTCGTCCACGGTGCGAACGATTCCCGTTCCTCCGCAGCAGCGGCAGGCGCCCTCGCTGTTGAAGGCAAGCTGCTCGGCGCCGGGGGCATAGACCCGCTCCCCGCAGACGGGGCAGTAGATGGGTTGTTCTGCCGCAACGTCCAGCGTGGGCTCAAGGTAATGCCCGTTGGGACACCGATGGCTGGCAAGACGGGAGAACATGAGCCGAAGGCTGTTAAGGAGTTCGGACATTGTGCCGAAGGTGCTGCGGATGCCGGGGACGCCCGGGCGCTGGTGCAGGGCCAGCGCGGCGGGAACGTAGCGGACGTCGTCAGCCATGGCGCGAGACGCCTGCGTCATGCGCCGGCGGGTATAGGTGGAAAGGGACTCCAGGTAGCGGCGGGAGCCTTCGGCATACAGTACACCCAGGGCCAGGGACGATTTCCCCGAGCCGGATACCCCGGCGATCCCTACAATTTTCCCAAGCGGGATGTCTACGTCGATATTTTTAAGGTTGTGGGCTTTTGCGCCACGGATTTCTATCTTGTCCGGCATGCTTACAATCTGCTCTGGAATCAGTATCCGTATATCAATCCATATTTTTCGTGAAGTGCCTTCAGCGAGCCGTCCGCCTTCATTCTGCCGATGACGGAGTCAATCTCCTTCATAAGGTCGTCCTGGCCTTTCCGCATGAGGACCCCGATCTGCCCGTTCGTAAACGGACTGTCCAGCAGCGGAGCGGAGAGCCTGGCGTCATTCTGCACGTACCAGGGCGCCTCCGTGATTTCGGTTATCATCACATCGGCCTCTCCGGCGGCAACCTTCCCAGGGATTTCCTCATTCTTCTCATATACAATGAGATGACACTTCGGCAAGTGCTCCCTCGCAAACTTCTCATTGAGCCCACCGGGATTCACCATCACCCGCACCTCCGGCTTGTTGAGGTCTGCAAGGCTCCTGAATGTCCCGGCATCTCCTTTCCGGCAAAGGATGGTCTTTCCGTTGCAAAGATACCCTTCGGACATATTCATCGTCTCCAGGCGCGCCTCCGTGATGGTGATGCCGCCGATGGCAAAATCAAACAGTTCCGGATTCCGGACATCGGCCGAAAGCGTCGGCCATGAGGTGGGCACAAAGCTGATGCTGACATTCAGTTCCCTGGCAATTTCACCGGCCACATCAATTCCGAATCCCCAGTACTCTCCGCTCTCCGGCTCCCGGTAGCTGAGCGGCCGATAATCCCCGGTAGTTCCCACAAGGAGGGTTCCCCGCTCCTGAATCCTGTCCAGCGTCGGGTTATCACCCCCCTTTTTCTGCATTCCGCAGCCCAGGGCAACAGAATACAGAAGAAAAGCGGAGACTAATCGTCTGAGAAATGGCTTCCCCACGGTGCCCTACTTCGTAAACACCTTTCCGGCATTCCAGGCACCGCCGACAACATCACCGACGGCACGGTAGCAGACACCGGCGGCATCGAAGACGATGGGCCGTAGCTTGGCAAAGTCAACCTTCCCGTCGGTGAGAATACGCTCGTCGGCGCTCATGTTCTCCACCTCGCCGATGAGGACGCCGTCCTTGAAACTGACCACCTTGCACTCCAGCGTGAGTGGATACTCATTAATGATAGGTGCGTCCACATTGGGGCTGGGCGATACGGTGAAGCCGGCGCGGGCCACCTTGTCCGGCACTTGATGACCGCTCACCAGGCCGAAATAATCGGACTCGGCCACAGTGCGTTCATCGGCAAAACTGACGGTAAAAGCGCCGGTAAGCTCCAGATTATCCGTTGTTTTATGCTTGGAAAGGGAGATCACAATCTGCTTGGCATCATACTGCCCGGCCCAGGCGGCCATCATTACGTCCGGATTGTGATCCTTGTCCCAGGTAGCAATCATCACACAGGGCTGGGGAACAGTCATGAGGGCATGGTTCGGGCCGAAATTCTTACGACCGGCAACTTCTTGAAACTCTTTCATTTTATCTTGATTTTGAGTGTTATTGGCGCAGCCAGCCAAAACGGCCAGGCATGCGAGAATGGGTAAAAAACGTTTCATTTGACAATCGTGTTTGTGCAAACCGTTGATTTGCAGCGTAGCTCTCTGCACCTAGGTTTGTATGGCAAAAATAGTAAATTTATGCCGATAAAGAAAGTTTAACAAAGGACAATGGAGCCGGGCGGTCCAGCCCGGTAATGCGGATTAGTATCTGTTCTTTTTTCATTGTAGTGCTGCAAGGACGCGGGTGGCGAGCTCGGTCTTGGCCTGGATGTGTTCCAGGACAGACTGGACGAAGGGATCGGACTCAAAGGCACCGCGCACCTGCTCGAAGTCGCTCTCTTTCTGGGACTTGTCCCCATCGGCCCCGAAGCCGGTCTTCGCCGCCAGGTTGAATTCTTTCCGCGCATCGTCGTAAATCATCCGGTCCAGTTTGATGACCGATTCTTTCCAGATGTCAACCAGGCGCGCGGCATCCTCGCGGGTCATCTTGGAAGGGTTGATGCCATACAGCTGCTGGATATGCTGGAACACCCAAGTCCACTGGTACTCGCGGAACTGGTCCGCCATCCGCCGGAACGCCTCGCGAATCTGCTCAAACGAGTCGATCTCTCCCCGCTCGATTCCCCGCATCAGCGCTTCAATCTCGCTCTTGGGGGCGATCAGACCGCTGATATCGACCCATTCGCCCGAACCGATGGGCGTTGAAGGACGCAGGCGGGTCAGCATCTGGCTCTCCGTCAACGCACCAAAGCTTCCATCCGGCTCCTGCAACCGCGCGATAAAGGAATTGCCCATGTACTTGTCGATGGCAATCCGGTAGAGTTCCAGGCCGCGCTTGAGCGACGAATTGGTAATCTTCACGCTGTGGAAGGAATAGACGTCGGACAGTTCCCCGCTCGCATATCGCAGATTCTCAAGGGTTTGCAGACCCTTGATCATTTTCTGGATGGTAAAAGGAGAGAGCAGATCATAGTTGATCATGTCATGCCGCTCGGTTCCCGTGCCGTCCTCGCTTCCGGCCCATTTGCGGCCGTCCCGGCCAGGCCATTTGCGGGCATCGCGGATGGTACCCACGCTGCGCAGGTTCACGCCCGGAGCCAGATAGGAGGTCTCCCCCTTCTCGATCAGGTAGGAAAAAGGCAGGTTGGTGGTATCCGAATGGGTAACATGCCGGCCCATCACCAGGGAGAACGCGCCCACCCGGGCAGGCCAGAGGATGTAGGAATCGGAGGCCGTCTTGGCGCCGCGCTCCAGGGTCCCCTGGTGGATGGGGCCAAGCTTGTACAGGTGGTTGCTCTGGTTGGAGCCCGATCCGGCATTCATGAAGGAGAACATGCCCGCAATGAGCAGGGTGCTCTTGTGGTGGGTAACCGTAAACGGCCCGGCAAAGATTGCACACGCCTCTCCGTTCTCTCCCTGGCAGTTGCAGAAAAAGAGGGAATCGCTGGCGGAATAGCCATGACCGAACTGGCAGGCTTGTCCCACGTAGCAACGCGTCAGCATCGTCCCGTCCGTCACGGAACTTCCTTCCGAAATGATAAAATCCTCACCAATCACGTTCTGGCCGATGTACACGGGAGCATCCGCCGCACTGTTCACCGAACCGTTGCTCAGACGGGTCGTCCCGTTGATGACACAGCCATCCCCGATCCGCACCCCGTGAATCTCCTGACAGCCAAAGATCTGCACCCCGCTACCGATCGATCCGCGATCCGAGCGCACGGAATCGGCATACGCGGCGATGATGGCGTTCATTTTCTCCACGAATGCAGGCCGATGGCGGTAAAGTGCAATCATGTAGGCCTCGTGGGAAGAGAGCCGGTCGTGAATCAGCACTTCCCGCCCGCCGGTTTCATTGAGGACGGAAACTTTCACGCCGTTTCCAAACGAGGAGGGCTCGTCCGTCGAAATGATGCCCACACTATCAATGAGGCAGTCCGAAGCGATATCGTAATTGGCGATATAGCCCTGCACGGAGCGGATGAGGCAGTTGTCGCCCACGGTGACGTTGTGCAGGCAGGCGTCGCTGATCCCGCTATGGCGGGTAACGCCGCCGCCAAGCGTAAACGACCGGGTGAAGGCACCCAGGCGGATGCGGCCGCTGAAGGTTGTCCGTACGATATGGGCGGGGCTGAACGCATCGGCCACCTCTATGAGGTTCCAATCCTCCGATACGCATCCCTGCTGCTGAAGGGCGGCGATTTCCGCCGGGGTCAATTGTCTGTATTCCATTTCATCTTTATTCTACAGTTACACTTTTTGCCAGGTTACGGGGCTGGTCCACGTTCAGGCCCTTGGCCACCGCGATATGATAGGCCAGCAGCTGGAGCGGGATCACCGAAACCAGCGGGCAAAGGTAATTGGGCGTATGGGGAACCTCAATGACATGCTGGGCAATGCCCTTGACCACGGTGTCGCCCTCGCTCACAATGGCCAGTACCTTTCCCTTGCGCGAAACCACCTCCTGCATGTTGCTGATAATCTTTTCGTACAGGTTGTGGTGGGTTGCCAGGAAAACAACGGGCATATCCTCATCCACCAGGGCGATGGGGCCGTGTTTCATCTCTGCGGCCGGGTAGCCTTCCGCATGGATATAACTGATTTCCTTGAGCTTCAGGGCACCTTCCAGTGCAACGGGATAATTCATCCCGCGTCCCAGGTACAGGAAATGCCGCTTGTCCACATACTCCTGGGCCAGGGCCTTGATCTCGTCGTCTTTCTCGAGGATACGGGCAATCTGGTCCGGAATCTGCTCCAGCGCTTCCAGGGCCTCCAGATAGAGGCTTTCCGAAACCGTTCCCTTTTCCCAGCCGATGGCCAGGGCCAGCATGGTCAGCACCGTCGTCTGGCCGGTAAAGGCCTTGGTGCTGGCAACGCCGATTTCCGGCCCTACATGGATATAGGTACCGGTATCGGAAGCGCGGGCGATGCTGCTGCCCACCGCATTGACAATCCCGAAAACCATGGCGCCGCGCTCGGAGGCCAGCTGGATGGCGGAAAGCGTATCGGCCGTTTCCCCGCTCTGGGACAGGGCGAAGACCACATCGCCGGGGCCCACCACGGGGTCGCTGTAGCGGAACTCGCTCGCATAGGCCACCTCAACCGGGATGCGGCAGAACTGTTCGATCAGCTGTTTGCCGATGAGCGCCGCGTGCCACGACGTGCCGCAGCTCACCATGATAAACCGCCGGGCGTGAATCAGCTCTTCTCGGTGTTCCGTAACCGCGCTGAGGATGATCCGGTGATGCGAGGGCAGCAAGCGTCCCCGCATGCAGTCCCGCAGGACCGCCGGCTGGTCAAAAATCTCCTTCAGCATGAAATGCGGGAAGCCGCCTTTGTCCAGCATATTGACATCGATGTCGATTTCCTTGGCGCGGACATCCACCTTGTCGGCATTCAGGTTGGTAATGGCAGGTTCCTCTCCCCTGCGGAGCTCCACGACCTCCTCGTCGTTGATATAGACCACCTTGTTCGTGTAGCCCGCGAGCGGAGAGGCATCGCTGGCAAGGAAGAATTCGCAATTGGCTTCCCCCAGGCCCACGGCCAGCGGGCTGCCTTTTCGGGCCGCCACAAGGGTGCCGGGATCCTTCCGGTCTATCACGGCAATCGCATACGCGCCGATAACCTTTTTCAGCGAGGAGCGCACGGCACAAACAAGGTCCACGCCATGCTTCTTCTGGGTATATTCAATCAGTTGGAGCAGGACCTCGGTATCCGTATCGCTACGGAAGGTAAAGCCCTTCTCTTTCAGCTGGTTACGCAGCGGAGAAGCGTTTTCGATGATGCCGTTGTGCACCATGGTCAGCTCTCCGCTCTGCGACAGATGGGGATGGGCATTCGCCTCGTTCGGCACCCCGTGCGTCGCCCAGCGCGTGTGGGCGATACCGATGGTGCCCGAGCAGTCATGGCCCGCGGCCACCTGCTCCAGGTTGGCGACCTTGCCAACCGCTTTGTAGATATTCAGATCGCCTGCCTCGTTGATCACGGCCACGCCCGCAGAGTCATATCCGCGGTACTCCAGCCGATGCAGACCTTTTATCAGGATAGGATACGCCTCCCGGCTCCCAAGATAAGCTACGATTCCACACATAAGGTTCCATTTTGTTTAAATCTTTCAAAGGTAATGCTTTTCCCGCGAAATTAAAAGCCCTGCCGCGTGGAAGCAGCAGGGCTGTCGAATAGGATGCGTTTCTTTCTAGTGTAAACAGGTATATCGTTCCCTTAATTTATAGACTGTTTTGGATATATCGAAGTACGAAAACCACGAAAAGGGTCCACACGGTGGGGCTGATCTGGCGGATGCCTTTCATGCCCAGGGCGACCTTCATCAGCACATACATGATCAGGCCCAGCATGATACCGTCGCTGATGCTGTAGCTCAGCGGCATCAGCAGCATGGTGATGAAGGCGGGAATCGCCTCGGTATAGTCTCCCCAATCCACGCCGGTGGTGTTGGTCAGCATCATAACACCCACAATGACCAGCGCAGGACCGGTAGCGGCGGCGGGGATGGCGAGGAAGAGCGGACCCAGGAACAGGGCCAACACGAAGCAGATGGCAACGACAAAAGACGTGAGACCGGTCCGTCCGCCCACGGCTACGCCGGCGGTGCTTTCCACGTAAGTCGTTGTGGTAGAAGTACCCAGACAGGCGCCGGCGGCGGTGGCCACGGCGTCGGCCATCAGCATGCGTCCGACCCCCTCGACCTTGCCCTCGCGGTCCACCATATCGGCCTTCAAGGAGACCGCGATGACGGTTCCGATCGTATCGAACATATCCACAAAGAGGAACGTGAACACCACGATCAGCATATCCCACGAGAGAATCTGGCTCCACTCGAACTGGAGGAAAATGGGAGCGATCGAGGGGGGCGTGGAAACGATTTTGTCCAAATGGGTCACGCCCATCGGGATGCCGATGAGGGCCGTCAGGAGGATTCCCCAGAGAAGGCCACCCATGACGTTCCGAACCACCAGCAGTCCGCAAATGACAAGGCCGATGAGCGCCAGCAGGATGGAAGGTTTGTTGAAGGTAGCCAGGGCCACCTGCGTGCTTTCATTGGAAACGATGATCCCGCAGTTTTGCAGGCCGATAAAGGCGATAAAGAGGCCGATGCCGCCTCCGATGGCGGCCTTTAACCCGGCCGGAATGGCGTTGGCAATCAGTTCCCGGACCTTGAAGAGACTGAGGATGATAAAGAGGATACCCTCGATGAAGACAGCCGTCAACGCGAATTGCCAGGTGTGGCCCATGCCCAGGCAGACGGTAAAGACAAAAAAGGCGTTGATGCCCATGCCGGGTGCCAGTGCGAACGGTTTCTTGGCATAGAGGGCCATGGCCAGGGTCCCGATGACGGAGGCCAGGACGGTGGCGGTAAAGACCGCGCCGGTCGGCATCCCCAGCGGCTCCAACGCACTGAAGATACCCGGATTCACGGCCAGGATATAGGCCATGGTCAGGAAAGTGGTAATCCCCGCATAGATCTCCGTACGCACCTTGTGCCGTACAGGGTCGAACCCGAATAATCGCTGTAACATTTGACAAGCTATATAGTGCTTGTCAAAGATACGCATTATTTAGGGGATTAACAAATCAGGAAGCAGCAAGCGCATCACGGTTCTAGGATTTGTGCGGCGGCGTTTTTGGTGTCTACCTTTTCAATGATGCGTTCCAGGATGCCGGCTTCGTTGAAGAT
>ONIQ01000052.1 GCA_900317925.1 uncultured Bacteroidales bacterium
CAATCTCCCGCGTGTAAGCGTACTCCCGCAGCCGACCATCCGGAGAACGCTTGCCAGGAGTTTCCACCCCGTGGCCATTGTCGATTAAGATTTTCATAGAGCATAGGTTTAGGATTGCTGGTCGGCATATCAAAGATACGAAAAATCCGGGAGAGAAGGAAGCCCCATGAATGTCAGCGGTAATAGTTACTCGGCACAGTGCTGCCAAAAAGATTTCAGTCCATTTCAAATATATTCGTAACTTTGCATACTGAGGTCTGATGCCAGACTTCATTTGTTAACACCCGGTGCGGCTTCGCCTCCAGGTTCGGCCGCACCTTTTATGAAAAGAATCCATCAGCCAGTCTGACCGCACAAAAAAATGTCCCCGACGCAATTATGGGGACAATCGGGGGACAAGAATGAAAAACGTCACTTGCTATCTACTTGATTTTCAAGATAAAGGGAAACGAATCTATTTCCCCGGCGGGAAGATGGAACCGGGAGAAACGCCGGAGGAGGCCCTTGTGCGGGAGATCCGCGAAGAACTATCCGCAGACATCCAGGTGGGCAAGCTCCTGTACACGGTCGAGTGGGATTATCCACAGTTCCATCTCACCATGCATTGCTTCATGTGCACGCTTGTGCAGGATGCTTTGCATCTGAACGAGCACGAAGCGGCCCGATGGCTGAGCATGGCAGATCTCCATTCGGTCAACTGGCTGCCTGCGGATGAAATGCTTCTCCCGCTCATCGGGAAGGAGATGAATCAATCCTATAAAAGTATTGATAATCAATGAAAAATACTATATTTGCATTGCATATAGGTATCAACAAATCAATCAGACCATGGAGGAGGAAAAATTAACCAAGCAATGCCCTTATTGCGGTGAAGAAATCAGCATTCATGCCAAGAAATGCAAATACTGTAGGGAATGGCTTGTCGATGACCCCGTTATTCATCAGCCTGCCCAACCTGCCTCTCAGCCACAAGTAGTCGTTACCGAAGTGGAGCGTAAATCCAACGGTGTGGGAACCGCCGGATTCGTCATCGCGTTAATTTGCGCCTGTCTTAGCTGGCTCCCCGGTGTAAATGCGATTCTTTGGTTCATCGGGCTAATGCTTTCTTTCTTCGGCATGTTCAAGCGGCCCCGTGGACTGGCGATTATCGGTTTTTTGATCTCGATTCTCGACATCATTATTATCGTCATGATCCTCGGCGCAATTGGCGTCATGTTTGCTTGATTCCCTAAAGATTCTTTCGCGCTTCCCGGCGCCGGATGGCGAGGAGGCACAGGACCAGGAGGGCGGGGAAGACGGCGGCGGCGAGGATGCCGCTCTGGAGGTCGTTCCCGCCGGAGCGGGTGCACAATCCCACCAGGGACGGGCCAAAGGTGCCACCGGCGTCACCGGCCAGGGCCAGCAGGGCGAAGAGCGCCGTACCACCGCCGGGCATCCGGGCCGATGTGAGGCTGATGGAGCCGGGCCACATGATGCCCACGGCCAGGCCGCTCACCATGCAGCCAGCCAGGCTGATCATGGGGATACGGGCCAGGGAGGCGGTAAGATAGGCGGCAAAAGTCAAGATGCCGGCACCGGTCATATAGGCCGACAGGTCCAGGTTCTGTCCCTTCTTTCCATACCACAGCCGCCCGAGCCCCATGCAGAAGGCAAAGCCGCAGGGACCTGCCAGGTCTCCGATGGCTTTGTCCACGCCCAGGGAGGCTTCGGCGAAGGCCGATGTCCACTGCGCCATGGTACTCTCGGAAGCGCCGGCGGCAATCATCAGGAGCAGGAAGAGCCAGAAGGTGCGGTTGCGTAGCAGCTGGCCCATCCGCATACCTTCGGAATCGGCCACGATGGGCTCGATGGGGCAGGTGGCGAAATTGACGATGTTATAGAGCGGAATCAGGGCCCACAGGCAGGCCAGGATGCGCCAGTTGTCCAGCCCGAAGACCGTAAAGAAAAGCGTGGAGCCCAGGATGACGCCCACGGCGCCCCAGCAGTAGAAGGAGTGGAGCAGGCTCATCATGCCCTCTTTGTTGGGGAAAGGACAGGCCTCGATGATGGGGCTGCAGAGCACTTCGATAAGGCCGCTGCCCACGGCATAGACGCAGACGCACAGCAGGATCCCCACAAGCGGATTGGGAAACAGTCCCGGCAAAAAGGCCAGTCCGGCCAGCCCCAGGGCCGCTGTCACTTCCGACACGATGATGCTTTTGCGGTAGTCTATGTCCTTGAACTTGGCGCACAGGAAATCCGTCAGCAGCTGCACGACATAGAAAACGGCCGGAATGAGGGCCAGGTTGGCGATGGAAATCCCATACTCCCGATGGAAAGCCATGAACAGGAGCGGAGTGAAATTCGCCACGATGGCCTGGGTTACGAACCCCAGGTAACAGGCGAGCTTGGTTTTTCGATAATCTTTCATTCCATTCGTTAATCGTCGGCAAAGTTACGAATAATTGGTTTCTTCCTGGTAGAGAGTCTCGAAAATCGCCTTTAGGCGGGGCGTGTCGCGGATGATGGCACGGAGCTCGGCGAGGGGTTTCTCGTTGGGGGAGCCGGGAATGAGCAGGTGGAGGTAGCCGCCTTCGGCGTATTTCTCGTGGAGGTGTTCCAGCGTTCGCCGCCAGTGGCCTTCTTGGTCCAGTTCGGGGTAGTGCGCCATGCCGTACTGCACCGTCCGGCGGATGATGGTGACGGGTTCGATCATCCGGTCGGCCTCGGCCACGAGGGCACCGTAAAGGCTTCTCGGGGGCGTGGTGGCCGATGCCCGATGGTCTTCGGCGGCCTGGGCGATGGTCTCGATCTGCTCGCGGGTGAACCATTCCGCCAGGCGGGCATCCTGCCGGATGGCCTTCCCGCTTTCCAGATGATGCGTCTTCCGGTCTATCGCCAGTCCCAGGTCGTGGCAGGCGGCGGCCGTGTAGAGGAGTTCCTCGTTGATGTCGTAGGCCTTTCCCATGGTCAGGGCGCGGTCGATGACCATGCGGGCATGGTCTTCCCGGTGCGCCTTGTCAAAGGCTGCGTAGCGGGGAATGACCTCGCGCTCAATGTATTGCTTCAGGGATTCTCGGATCATGTATACTGCAGCAACCTGCCCGTATTGCCATCATCATGACTAGCGGGACAAAGCCACCTTCTGGAGCCGGTCTCCGAGAAAGAGGTTGAGGACCGTCTGGAATTTCCTGCCCCGAAGGTAGGGGAGATTGATATGTGTGGCCTGCGGGAAGAGACAAATGACCTTGCCGGCCATGATCTGGATGATATGGTCCAGTTTCTCCTGAAGGTCCGGCGTACCCCATCGGTCTCCGAAATATTGCTTGCACACGGAGGTATAGAAACGGTACAGGGTTTTCCTGTCGATGTGGAAGACCTGTTTCAGCATGGGACTGGGTACCAGATGGCTCATGTGGGCCATGTTGTTGAAATCGAACAGGGGGTCTCCGTAGCCGAAGTCGCCCAAATCTATCCAATAGTACTTGCCCCGGGCGGTAATGATGTTGCAGGGGTTGAGATCCCCGTGCAGGCAGGTGGTGACGGGTTCCAACTGGTCGATATAGCCCAGCAGCCTTGTTTTGATATCGTCCGGAAGCTTTGTGCTGTCGGCAATGAGGTTCCGCGCCCGCATGGGTACGCTGTCAAAGGTCCGGGTATCGCAGGGAATCGCGTGCAGCGCCTTGGCGCACGCGGCGGTGATGCCGGCAAGTTCCGGCAGCCGTTCGGGATGATCGGCGATGATCCGCCCGAAGGATTCCTTCCCCTGGATCCGCTGGACAATCATGCCGTAGCGTTCCCCGTCCGTTACGTAGTCATAGGGCTGGGCGCACGGAATCCCCATGTCGAAGACCGCCTTGGAACGCTGGAATTCTTCCAGGGACTTCTCTGGGGGAATGCCCGGCTTGTTGAGTTTCAGGATGACCGAGTCATCCGTTTTGTTGTAATAGGACTCTCCGAATCCTCCGCCACCAAATGGCTCCCATTCCTGGAGGTTAATAGTTTTTGCTGTCATATTGAATGTAAAGATATCGTTTTTTTTCGTAACTTGCAATCAAATACGAACGAGATGAATACGATTTGGATAGTGCTGCCCATTCTCACGCTCCTGATGTTCGATCTGGGGTTGACCTTGCGGCTGGAAGATTTCGGAAAGGTTTTTCGCCATCCCTGGCCCATTGCCGTCGCGCTGACGGGGCAGCTGGTCTTGCTGCCGCTCATCGCCCTGGGGCTGGCTTACCTGTTCCGTCTGCCGCCGGTTTTCTTTATCGGCCTGGTGCTCATCGCCTGCTGCCCGGGCGGCAGTTCCTCGAACGTTTTTTCCAAACTGGGCGGAGGTGACGTGGCCCTTTCCGTGATCCTGACGGCCCTCAGCAGCGTGATTACCCTGTTCACGATCCCTGTCGTGATGGGGTGGACCACCCATTTGGTGGGGGAGAGCGTGGGCATCGTCCTGCCGGTCGGAAACCTGATTAAGCAGAACCTGGTGCTGATGCTCCTGCCGGTCCTGCTGGGAATCGTCCTGCATTACGCCTGGCCGAAGGCGGCCGACAAGACCGACAAGGTCCTTTCAAAGCTGGCTTTCCCGTTGCTGCTGGTCCTGATCACCATCTTCTACATCCAACATCATCAGACCATCCTGGACAACATCGGCTTGCTGGGCCTGTGCGTGACGGTGCTGATTCTGGTGGCCATTACCTGTTCCTCCCTGCTCTCGCGCCTGGTGAAAAACAGCCCCCAGCAGCGGCGGACGGTGGTCATCGAGGTGGGCATGCAGAATGCCGCGCAGGCCATCGCCATTGCCTCAAGCCCCTTCATCTTTGCCAACGAAGAAATGGCGATTCCCGCCATCTTGTACTCGCTGATGATGAACATCGTGCTGCTCACGTACGTGTTTGTCATCCGTCAAAAAGCCGGTCGATGATGGAGGAGCTGCGCAATACGGTCAAGGTCATCGCCTTCGATGCCGACGATACTCTTTGGGAGAACGAGCCGCTTTTCCGCGAGGCGGAGCGCAAGTGGGCCGAGGAGATGAAGGAATACGGTACGCTCGAGTCCCTTTCGGCCGAATTGTATGCCACCGAGGCGAAGAACATGGAAGAACTGGGCTATGGCGCCAAGCCGTACCTGATATCGGTGCTGGAGACCTCCGTGCGCCTGGCGGGGGACCGGCTGACGGGCTCCATGGTGGGACGCATCCTGGCGGCCGGCCGCGAAATCCTGCAGAATCCCGCCACGCCGCTTCCGGGCGTCCGGGAAGCCCTGGAACAAATCCGTTCCCTGGGCCGGTACCGGATGGTCCTGCTCACCAAGGGAGACCTGCTGGACCAGGAGCACAAGATTGCCCGCAGCGGGCTGGGCGGCTTCTTTGACCGGATCATGATTACCTCCGGCAAATCCCGCGCGGAATACGAGCGCCTGTGCCGCGAGGAAGGCATCACCCCCGGCGAACTGCTGATGGTGGGCAATTCCTTTAAATCCGACATCGCTCCCGTCCTGGAACTGGGGGGATGGGGCATCCACATTCCCTTCCACGTCCTGTGGGTGCATGAACGCGTCGAGGAATACGACCATCCCCGCCTGCTCCGGCTCGCATCCCTGCCGGAACTGCTCCCGTACCTGTAGGCCGGGCGCTTACGGGGCCTGTTTGATATAGACGTCGCGCTGGGGGAACGGAATCTCGATGCCTCCGGCATTCAGGGCGTTGTAAATCACCTCTTTGGCCTTGGCTGCATACGGGCCTTTCCTTTCCACCAGAACGAATTGCATGACGTTCAGGTTCACGCTGCTGTCGCCGAAGCCGTCGAACCGGACTTCGAAGCCGAAAGCCGGGTCGATCAGCGGGCGTCCGTACTCGTCGGTCGATTGCAGGGTCCACAGTTGCTTGATCAGCAGCTGGCGGACCTGTTCGATATCGCTCCCGTACTTGATGCCCACCGGAATCGTGAGCAGCTCGTAGGAGTGGTTCTTGGTGAGGTTCTTGAAGTTCTTGTTGAAGAGGTTGCTGTTCGGGAAGGCCATCACACTGCCGTCCAGGGCCGTTAACTGCGTGCTCTGGTAGTTGATGCTCTCCACCTTGCCGCGCACGCCGTCACACTCTACATAATCACCCACGCGCAGGCGGCCGGACATGAGCTGGACCCCATAGAAGAAGTTGTTCAGCACATCCTTCATCGCGAAACCGATACCCGTCGCGAGTCCGGCGGAAACCAGCTTGAGCGCCGATGTCGGGATCTGCAGGTAGTTCAATACGATGATGAGATAGAAGCCCCAGAGGGCGATGGCGATGAGGTTGTTGCCCAGCGTCAGGTTTACCTGGCTGGCCTGAATCTTATACTCGCCGGCTTCGCGTTCCGCCTTTCGGATGCGGCGGATGCGGAACAGGGACCTGAACAGATAGATGAGGTATCGGAACAGGAAATACAGCGAGAGGATGACCGCCAGTTTCAGCAGCGACAACTGAATGACATTCTCGTTGTTCAGGAAGAGGTGGGAGAAGTATTTCACACAGATCTCGGCCAGGTCGAACACGTTGGCTGCCATAAAGATACAGGTGGGAATGGACCAGACGGTGAGCACGGGCAGGAAGACCATCCGGACAAAATCATACCACCAGGTAATCTCGATAAAAGCGCCGCTGTTGTCCAGGATCTCTTGGGAGTGGTTCTTCTTGTATTTCTTCACCTGGGGGGCCAGCCGCTTGTCATAGACCTTCTTCAACAGATAGAACAGGGTGGTAATGGTCTGGATGATAGCCACCTGGAAAATCCACCAGATAACGATCTGGATGGCCAGGAGCACATATCCGCAGAGGGCGGTCACGGTGGTGCCGGTCAGGACCGCCAGGGTAAACCACATATAGAGGCGGTCGTCTTTCGGCAGCTCGGAACGGAAATGCAGGGTCCCGTACAGCTGCCAGAGGGTGAAGCACAGCAGGATGGGCGGGAAAATCAGGTTGGTCAGGTTGTTCGGGATAAAGATGATTCGGAACGAGATGACCAGCAGTCCCATCAGCATGATGGGCGTGTACGCCGCGAGGGTGGCGTTGATCTCCCGGCCGTGCAGGCGGATGAGCAGCGAGCCGAAGATGGCCGCCAGCAACCAGGCATATTCTACCAGCAGCCAGGCTGCCATGGTGAAGAAATGATGCTGGGAGATGGTGGCCCCGACGGTGATCGTAAGGGAGAAAATGACCACGGCGATCAACAGCAGCAGGCAGAGCTTGTGTTCCTTGAACTCCTCGGTGCCGAAGTAGGGGACGAAGCGGATCAGCAGGCGGGTCAGCACGCTGCCCAGCAGGACCGCGATAATCAGGTAGAAGAGCACGAAAAATCCCAGTCCGATAACCATGGGACCGCGCCATTCACTCTGAACGGTATCAAAAAAATCGCGGCTGTATTTTTCGCGGGCGTCCAGCTTGGCGCGCCGGAAGAAGAAACTGAAGCGGCGAAGGATGCGCCAGTAGGGGGTCTGACCGTCGATGAAGATGTTGTGCTGCACCTGGCGATAACGCTCCTGGGCGTAATCGTAGGCTTCCTGCAGCATGGAATTCACCCGTGAGTAGTGGTAATTGTCGTCAATGATCTGGTCTTTGAACTGGGAATACATCTCCAGCAGGGACCGGGCATAGAAGAGGCAGCTGTCCCGGTCTTCACACCCCTTTTCGTCCAGGGTGAAGGGGCTGTGCTCCAGCACGTCGTCCTTGCCGTGCTCCAGGCGGGCGTGGATGAGTGCATGTTCGGCCTCGATGCTGTCCCGGAGGGCCCGCAGGCTGTCTGGAAGGACGTGCTCATGGTCATGGTGGTCGTGAACCTCTTCCTCCGAAACCAGGGCGGGTGGCAGCGAAACCAGGGTGGCGATCAACTTTTCGTACCGTTCGATTTCAATCTCCATATGGGTTACAATGGCATCGAAGGGCACCCGGACGTTGGAGAAGGCCTTGTATTCCTTGGTAACCTCGTCCAAGGCGTAGGTGAGGTCGAAGGTGTAGTCCTGCTTTTGGGAATACAGCATCAGGGACAGTTCGTTGGTCTTCTGGATCAGGCGGACCAGCCGTTCATGCGTGGCTTTCGTATTGGCGGAAATGAATACCTGGCTCTTCTGCATCTCGGCTTTGGCCATCTGCAACTCCTGGCGAAGGACGGCCAGGGTGTGGGCAAGGTCCTTTTCGTTCAGGACCGCGAAGGCGGGGACAATGGCCAGAAAGGCAATCAGGGTTGCAATCAGTTTCTTTCTCATATTTTTGGGTTATGATGTACAAATATATGATTTTCTTGTGGAATATTATTATTTTTGTGGATATGAACAGATGGATTGTTGCGGCGTTTGCCGTTTTGTGGATGCTTCCGCTTTCCGCCCAAAGTGCCCGCGAGGAAATCCTCGCCGAGCCGCAGAAGGCTGGGGGCGTTTATGCGATGTACGAGCGGGTCCCCGGACAGGAAAGCCGTCCTCCAAAGGGGTATAAACCTTTCTATATCAGCCATTACGGCCGGCACGGCGCGCGGTATCTCCTGTCCGATAAGGAATACGCCCGCGTGGTGGACCTCTTTGTCCGGGCGCACGAAGCGGGCGAACTGACCGAGGCGGGGGAGAACCTGCACGAACGCCTGCAGGCCTACTACAGGCAGATGCAGTACCGCGACGGGGAACTGTCCCGATACGGGTGGGAACAGCACCAGTTCATTGCCCGGCAAATGTACGCTGCCTATCCGGACCTGTTCCGTCTCCGCCCGAGGGTGGAAGCGGCATCCACCCTGTATCTGAGGACGCTGATGAGCATGAATGCGTTCTGCACGGCCCTGCAGGGCTGCGATCCCCGGCTTCCGCTGTATGCCGAAGGCAGCCGGCTGAACCTGAATGGAATCTGCCCGCACCTGAAAGACAATCCGTTCGCACAGGGCGAAGGGGTCCGGTTCGATGGGGATGATCCGTGGGGCGGCAATTTCAAACGGTTCGCGATGGAAAACGAACCGTGGGAGTCGCTCGCCGACCGGTATTTCCGGCACCGCGACTGGCTCCGGGATGCATCGGACCCCGTATCCTTTGTCCGCAACCTGCATACGCTGGTGTTCAACAGCAACAATGTTCCCACCGACCTTTTCTTTGCCGACGTCTTCACGCCCGAAGAGGCCTACCTGGCCTGGCGGGTGGAAAACTACCGCTATTGGCTGGGCCTGGGCCCGCTGAATACATCCGAGATTTCACTGGTGGCGGAAATCGTCCGGACGGCCGACCGCGATATCGCCGCGGGAGCGCCCCTGGTGCGCCTGCGTTTCGGACACGACAGCAGCCTGATGGCCATGCTGTCGCTTTTCGGCATCGACACCTTCGGGCAGATGCCCGCATCGGCCGATGAAATAGAAGAGGTGTGGCGCTGCTACCGCATCCCCATGGCCTGCAACTACCGGTTCGTCTTTTACCGGAACCGGGCCGGGGAGATCCTGTTTAAATGCGTGCTGAACGGTAGTGACGCGAAAATTCCTGCGCTTACGCCCGTGGAAGGCTGCTTCTACCGCTGGTCGGATTTCCGCGCGCTGCTGGCGGAAAAATACCATTTTTCGTGATGAGACCTTTGTATAAACAATACCTGGGCGCAGCGGCGGCCGGCCTTTTTGCGGCGGCTGTCGCGGTGAACCTCTATGCCAATTATCTGGGCGATCCCTGCCTGGCGAACCGCTCCAAACCGCTGCTGATGCCCCTGCTGGCCCTGACGGCCCTGCTGTTTTTTCCGCCGGGACGGCCCCGCACGGAGAAATGGCTCCTGACGGCCGCACTGGCTTTCGGAACGGCCGGAGACGTGCTCCTGATGTATTCCGGACAGACTTTTTTCCTGCTGGGCATGGCCATGTTCCTGCTGGGACATCTGTGCTACCTGACCCTGTTCGCCAAAATGGGCCTGTACCGCCGTGTGGGGAAAGCCGGATGGCTGACGGGCCCCTCGGCCATGGCGGCCGTCGCCTGCGCGCTGGTCCTGGCCATCAAGGTGCCGTTCCCCATGGCCGCTCCCGTGGCGGTTTACGGGTTCGTCCTGCTGCTGGTTCCTTTGAGCGGCCTCTTCGCGCGGTCGGGCGTCCTGCTCCTGGGCGGTGTCCTCTTCGCCTTTTCCGATTCGCTCATTGCCCTGCGCTCCTTTGCCGGGATCCGATTCTTTGATCATACGGGATTCGTGATCATGCTGACTTATATCACGGCCCAGGTCCTGCTGTCGGTGGCCATCATCCGCTGGCGTTCCCGGCCGGCAGAACGGAACGCAGCATGAAACGGGTGGCGGTCATAGGCGCCGGCGCGGCCGGCTGCTTTTGTGCCGCGCGGCTGGCCCGGCTGGATCCTTCCTGCCGGATTACCTTGTTCGAGGCCCACAAAAAGCCCCTGGCCAAGGTGGCCGTCACCGGCGGCGGGCGCTGTAACCTGACCAAT